>NZ_JAVKBY010000123.1:0-9342 GCF_040222985.1 Coleofasciculus sp. F4-SAH-05 | reverse complement strand
AAGTGACCGAAATTCTGGAGAGTATTTGGGAGTTAAGACAGTCCAAATGCGTCCAGGGGATGAGTTTGGTTTCATGCTGGTTCCCAATAATACAGTGCAACGGGTGTTTGATAATCCCGATGTGGGAGGGGCGGCGCGTCCCCTATTTTCCATGGCGACGGCGAATCCAGATGATGCGTTTCATGTGGGGCAAATTGCCGATGTCACGGGGGATGGAAGTACCTTTGTGATGGAAGATTTGCGGGTGGATACGCAGTCGGATGGGGATTATAACGATGTTATTTTCCAAGTGCGTGGGGCGACGGGTGAAGCCGCTTTAATAGATGAGGTGATTGATTCTGGAAAGGATTGGCGGGAGACTGATTTGGGTCAAGCGTTGATTGATTATGCCGAACCTTACATTACGCCGGATACGCCTGATGATGGCGGACTATTAACCGATGAATTGGTCGGAGAATCCACAACCGATGACATCCCAGTCGATGAGGGTGAAATCGTTACCGAACCCACGACTGAAGAATCAACGGATGTTGTTATCGATGAACCTGTTAACACCAGTGAAATCGTCACCGAACCGATAACAGATTCTGAACTCGCTGAACCTGTCCAGAATGAGTTTTCTCCAGAAAATCAGCCGTTAGTGGGCATTATTGATACAGGTTTCAGTGAAAATAACCCTGATATTGACTATAGCCGAATTAGCTTAGGACAAGACCGGATTGATGGCGATGATAACCCTCTGCTAACCACAGATGAAGGGAATGAACATGGCACCCATGTGTTAGGTATAATTGGGGCGACTGAAGATAACGATATTGGCATTGAAGGGATTAACGATGATGCGCCGCTTTGGGTTGGGCGTGCTGTGGGTTCTGGTCAATGGGCAGAATCATTAGTTGAATTTGTCGATGCGGCGCAAGAATCGGGACAACCCAATGCTGTAGTTAATCTGAGTATGGATTTAACCCAAATTGATGCGGATGGAAATGTTACCACTCGTTATGAGTTTACACCTGTAGAAATGGCAGCGTTAGAATATGCCCGTCAAAATAATGTTTTGGTGGCAGTTGCTGCTGGCAATGACGGCGGAGTTATGTCTGCTTTAGGACAAGCCTCCCAACAATTTGATAACATCATTACCGTTGGTTCTGCTGAACAAATTGATGGTGAAACCTCTGTTTGGAAAGGGTTTGACCGTGCTGATTATTCAAGTTATGGCAATGGGTTAGATATTGTTGCTGATAGCGGCACATTAGAAAATCCAGTTTTGTCCACTGTAGGAAATCATCTGGGAGCCATGGATGGAACCTCGGTGGCAACGGCTCAAGTTACAGGAGCCGTCTCCCAAGTTTGGGCGGCGAACCCTGAGTTAAGTTACCGTCAAGTAATTGACATTCTCAAATCAACGGCAACTGATCTCAAAACTGCAAATCACGATTTAGAAACCGGGTCAGGATTACTAAACATGGTGGCAGCAATTCATCTGGCTAAGGCGACAAAACCTGAAGAATACAATCCTGAGTTACAAGTCGTTCCAATCACTTGGAGTGGTGAAGGAAAAGTTACTCCGATGGAACGAGCGGTTCGTTATCGTTATGACCTGAAAGCTGGTGATACGCTTTGGGGAATTGCTCAACGGGAGTTAGGGAATGGAAATCGTTGGACAGAAATCACCAAAGATTCAGCCGGAAATGCACCCTTTACCAGTGAAGAAGCAACAGGATTACCTGTAGGTCAAGTGGTTTATATACCGGGGAATGACCCCAATCAGCAACCCGAACCTGAACCTGAACCTGAACCCGAACCCGAACCTCAACCTCAACCTCAACCCAATCCAGAGCAAGTAAAACAAGCCGCCTTAACTAATTTCTTGAAGGTATTTGGCACATCAGGGAGTACGTCTTGGCAAAGCTTCCTCAAGCAGATATTTGAGAAGTTCTACAATAATCCCGATGAAACACTGAATTCTAAAGCACCGAAACAAGGAACAGGGACTTCCTCAATACCTAAACCTCAACCTACGCCGACTCAAAATGTCAAGACTCTAGCTGGGAAGAAAATTATCTTAGATCCCGGACATGGAATCGACAACAATGGATTTGATCCTGGTGCGAGTGGGAATGGGACAACAGAAGCTGTCGAAAACTTACATCAGGCTAAGATTGTTGCTGACCATTTACGACAACTTGGTGCTGAGGTAAAAGTGTTAGATGAACGCTTATCTCTGGCACAAATTGGTCAACGGGCGGCGGGACATGATATTTTTGTCTCGTTACATCAAAATGCATTTAACAGTAATGCTCAAGGGCATGAAGTCTATTCCCATCCAAATGCTCCAGCTAAAGATGCTGAACTCGCCCAAGCGATTAATAGTGAGTTGGATGCAATTTTCCCGGACAGCATCATTCCTGATCGGGGTGTGAAGACAGCGAATTTCTCTGTTCTGCGTAATGCGCCAACGAATGTTCCCGCCGTTCTGGTTGAATCTTTATTTATCGATGCAGCCGGAATGAACCGTGCCAATGTGGAGAAAGCGGCTACTGCGGTGGCGCGTGGGATTGAGAAATTCTTGACAGGTCAAGCAACAGGTTCTACGCCTCCACCGAGTAAGCCTGCACCTACACCAAAACCGAATCCATCTCCTACAAAATCGGGTGTCGTGAATTCTAAGGTAGGCTCTTTACCGTTGAATTTCCGTGCTAATTCTTATGTGGGTGCAACGATTATCGGGTCACTCTCTAAGGGAACCTCTCTGAAGATTTTGAAATCGGTTACAGGAGGAGGTTACACGACACCGACGGGGAGTTCTCGGAATGATTGGTATCAGGTAGAAGTTAACGGGAAAAAAGGATATGTCGCGGCTTACTATGTTGATGTAACCTCTGACAATTCGTCACCGAGTCAACCTTCAGGGTTCCATGCAGAATCTTTCTCTGGCTGGGTTGGTCCTTCTATTGGAGTCGCGCTTCGCAATAGTCCGAAGCATTCAGATCGGAGTGGTTTAGCGGAACCTTATAAAAAGACACTCCATTTTGACGGATGGAAGTATGGAGAGTCTGTAACTGACATCTGGACAGGTAAATCTGATGCGCTGTGGTATCGTTACTGGAGTAATGGGAAGGCTTATTGGGTTCCCAGTGCTTACATTTTTGGCTATCCTAAATCTCGACCTCCGATTCAACCTGGGGGAAATCCGGGTGGTGGAACGACAAGTAAACCAGGACATGTTAATGACAAGGTGGGCAGTTATCCTTTGCGTCTCCGTAGTGGTCCTTATTTGAATAAGTCTGTCATTGGCAAGTTATCTAAGGGAACCAACTTGACTATTCTGGAACAGGTTTCTGGTCAGGCTTACGAGCCGGGAAATCGGACGACTTGGTATAAAGTTAAGGTCAATGGTAAGACAGGTTATGTGGCTGCTTACTATGTCAGTGAAGGGAGTAGTAATGGTGGCGGTAATTCCAATACGACGTTGCATTCAAACCCAACGCCTTCTAATCCATTACGAGGATTTGTTCATCCACTTAGCGGTAAAGGTGACATTACCCAAGGGAACAACGGCTCTACGTCTCATAGTGGTCGCTCAACTTACGCTTATGATTATGGAGTTGGGATTGGCACTCCAGTGTACTTAATGCGTAGCGGTAAAGTCGTCCAAGTTGTAGATGGTTATCCTGATACTGGTGGCGGTGAGTGGAATAAACATCGTGCTAACTATGTTGTGATACAGCATGAAAATGGGTATCGTTCTGCTTATTTACACCTGAAACAAGGATTTAGCAACTCTACAGGAGTTTATGTAGGTAAGTCTGTTAGTGCAGGTCAACTCATTGGTTACAGTGGTAATTCCGGATGGAGTACAGGACCTCACTTACATGTAGAAGTACATACTGGTAATTGGGGAAACACCGTTCCATTCAAAATTGGTTAATTTCAATCTGAAATGGTGCGTTACATGGGAGCAACATTAACTCAACTTCGGCGTAATTAATTCCCTCGAATAGTACACTCTACGCGATCGCATCCCCTCTATCCCCAGCGTGCGATCGCCCTCCCCCTCCCGGTTTGCACTAATTCGGGCTTGCTGCACAACTCCCAAACCCTTAGCTATCAAGGCTTTGAGTTGCATTGATATTTGTTTTTGTTCAAGAAAAAAGGGTTAAACCCTTTTATACCCTTGCACCGCTATCAGGGAAAATGTACTATAGCTCCCCCTGCTCCCCCTGCTCCCCCTGCTTCCCCTGCTCCCTACCCCCTCCACCAGACTTATTCAGCAGACCCTAATTCCTGATCAAAAGAGCGATCGCCTAAAACACACCTCCATTTTGAGTCAGGGCTGGCGCGAGTTGAAAAGTTATCACAAACATCAAAATTAAACGGCTCGCGCCCGTCCCTACAAATACCTGGGCTTCCACGCGATCGCATCCCCTCTATTCCCAGCGTGCGATCGCTCTTCGAGTAGAGCCTACAGCAGATCGCGCCTTCCCTCTTTCCCCAGATACACCATCTCACCAGGAATAAAAGCGATTCCCCACCAAAGTGCGATGGGAGCCTATCCAGGAAAGCATATAACCGCTCAAAAAACACCGTTTGACACCGCCAATTGAATAAAGGGCGACCCGATCAAATTAAGCGGACACCCTTGTTAATTGATGCAGGCGGGTCGCCCCTACAGCAGCATCAAAGGTGATAGTCTCCCAGCGTGCGATCGCACTCTCCCTCCCGGTTAGCGCCAATCCCTGATCAAAAGAGCGATCGCCTAAAACACACCTCCATTTTGAGTCAGGGCGGGTTTTGCTGAAAAGTTATCACAAACATCAAAACTAAGCGGCTCGCGCCCGCCCCTACAAATACCTGGACTCCCACGCGATCGCATCCCCTCTATCCCCAGCGTGCGATCGCCCTCTCCCTCCCAGTTAGCGCCAATCCTTTATCAAAAGAGCGATCGCCTAAAACACACCTCCATTTTGAGTCAGGGCGGGCGCGAGTTGAAAAGTTATCACAAACATCAAAATTAAACGGCTCGCGCCCGTCCCTACAAATACCTGGACTCCCACGCGATCGCACCTTCTCTATCCCCATCGTGCGATCGCTCTTCGAGTAGAGCCTACAGCAGATCGCGCCTCCCCCTGAATACGCACCAATTTCTGATGATCTCAATCCATCAATCTTCAATATCTCGAAGCATCCAAATCTCTAAACCCGCGTTGGGATAACGAAGTGTAGCATCATTGGTTAGAAAAACCCTGCATCCAGCTTCCACAGCCGTCGCTAAATGTAGAGCATCAATCAAGCCCAAATTGCTATTCCCTCGTAACCGGGCGGCTGCAATCACCACCACCTGAGTCACCGGGCAAAACCTCAGATTAGGAAAACGGGGTAAATCCTGAGCATATTCTTCGGCAATCTCAGGATATCCATCTCGCAAGGGTTTAACCATTAATTCAGCCAGCACCAAATCAGAGGCAACCCCCTGGCACTTCCCTTGCTCAATCATCTCCAAAATTTTCCGAGCTAGTTCGCCAAACTCTGGATTTCCTTCTAAAGCATAAATGAAAATCACACTGTCGAGAGCGATCGTAACCCCATCAAGGTCATCTAATCGCGCCATGACTCCCGTTCCCCACGAATATAGGCAACAGCATCCACCCCCCGCCAGAGATTTTGATGCTTGGCAAACAGGCGCGATGTATAACTAGGAACGGGCATCATAACCACAGCACCATCCACGACTTTGATTTCTAAGGCATCCCCCGGTTTCAGCTTTAATGCTTCTCGAATCGTTACCGGAATCTCAATTTCATAGTTGCTACTCACTTGAGCCACAGTCATCGGCGAAACCTGAATCGTTTGATTTCAATACTATCTTGACATGGAATCAGAGTGCGATCGCACCTCTCTCTCCCAATTTGCGCCAATCGCTTATCAAAAGAGCGATCGCCTAAAACACACCTCCATTTTGAGTCAGGGCGGGCGCGAGTTGAAAAGTTATCACAAACATCAAAATTAAGCACCATTACCCGCCCCTACAAATACCTGGACTCCCACGCGATCGCACCTCCTCTATCCCCAGCGTGCGATAGCTCTTCGAGTAGAGCCTACAGCAGATCGCGCCTTCCCTTTTCCCCAGATACACCATCTCACTAGGAATAAAAGCGTTCCTCACAAAAGCATGACAGCTTATCCAGGAACGCATATAACCGCTCAAAAAACACCGTTTGACACCGCCAATTGAATAAAGGGCGACCCGATCAAATTAAGCGGACACCCTTGTTAATTAATGCGGTGCGGGTCGCCCCTACACCCGAATCAAAGGTGATAGTCTCCCAGGGTGCGATCGCCCTCTCCCTCCCGGTTAGCGCCAATCCCTCACCGAAACAGCGATCGCCTAAAACACACCTCCATTTTGAGCCAGGGCGGGTTTGGTTGAAACGTTATCACAAACATCAAAATTAAACGGCTCGCGCCCGCCCCTACAAATACCTGGACTCCCACGCGATCGCACCTTCTCTATCCCCAGGGTGCGATCGCTCTTCGAGTAGAGCCTACAGCAGATCGCGCCTCTCTCTTTCCCCAGATACACCATCTCACAAGAAATAGAAGCGATTCCCCACCCAAGTGCGATGGAAGCCTATCCAGGAAAGCACATAACAGTCATAATGCGGTGCGGGTCGCCCCTACACCCGAATCAAAAGTGATAGTCTCCCCGCGTGCGATCGCGCCTTCCCTCCCGGTTAGCGCCAATCCCTGATCAAAAGAGCGATCGCCTAAAACACACCTCCATTTTGAGCCAGGGCGGGTTTGGTTGAAAAGTTATCACACAAATCAAAATTAAACGGCTCGCGCCCGCCCCTACAAATACCTGGACTTCCACGCGATCGCATCCCCTCTATTCCCCGCGTGCGATCGCTCTTCGAGTAGAGCCTACAGCAGATCGCGCTTTCCCTTTCCCCAGATACGTCATCTCACCAGGAATAAAAGCGATTCCCCACCAAAGTGCGATGGAAGCTTATCCAGGAAAGCATATAACCGCTCAAAAAACACTGTTTGACACCGCCAATTAAATAAAGGGCGACCCGATCAAATTGAGTCAACACCGTTATTAATTTGTGCAAGCGGGTCGCCCCTACACCCAAATCAAAAATGACAGGCTACCAAGTGCGATAGCGAAGCGCTGCTCCTTACAGCAGATCGCGCTTTCCCTTTCCCCAGATACACCCGATCACCAGGAATCGAAGCAGTTCTATGAAAAGGTGCGATCGCGTTCGGGATATGGGTGAGGATTGCGATCGCGTCTTTCCCTTTCCCAAAATACACGATATTACTCTGAATTAAATGGACACAACTGGACTCGAACCAGTGACCCCCACGATGTCAACGTGGTGCTCTAACCAACTGAGCTATGCGTCCGAACCAAACAGTATCTTACTGTAGCACGACTCTTTCAAAAGTGGCAAGCCAATCGGATCAAGCCCAAATAGTTTTTCTCCCTCCACCCCCCTGCATCCCTGCATTCTCGCCACCTTTTTGCGAGCTAATAGTTCTAACTGTCGCTGGTTTTGCTAAAATACCTAGGTTGTTCAGCCTAAACCAGCATCTTTGAATCAATCAGTAGAAATCTCCGGTGTAGATACCTTAGCGCAAGAACTTGCGACAATCCAGCAAACAGGTTCTAAGCGGATTGCCCTGTTAGGATCGCGTCATGTACCCATTACCCATCAACATCTGATCGAGATGATGAGTTATGCCTTGGTTCTAGGTGGCAATCGTCTGATGACCTCTGGCGCAACAGGTACGAACTCAGCCGCGATTCGCGGTGCGATGCGTGCTGACCCGAATTTGCTGACGGTCATTTTGCCCCAAAGCTTAGAACGTCAGCCACGGGAGTCGCAAGTTCAACTCCAACAAGTGATGCACTTAGTAGAAAACCCAGAAAATGATCATCTGTCTCTGGCAGAAGCCAGTGCGTTGTGTAACTCCGAAATCATTTCCCGATGTCAACAGCTTGTTTGCTTCGCCTTTCATGACAGCAAAACCTTGCTGAGAACCTGTGAGGAGGCAGAGGAACAACGCAAGGTGGTGACAATTTTCTATTTTGATTAACCGAAAAGCACGTCCTGTGCCCGATGCGATTTATCGCATCTAATTCATCGCCCTAAATCATGCAAAGCATGAATAGCAGCTTGACACCTCTGAGTCACGGCGGCTAAATCAGGTCGTTTTGTCGAAGCTGGGGGGGCAATGGGTTGACCAATTCGCACGGTTACGGGTACAGGACGCGGTATCGGTGATCCTTTAGGAAAAATGCGATGAGTCCCCCATAAACTCACGGGTAATAGAGGGGCGTTTCCCTTCGCTGCAATTAATGCCGCACCTAACTTGGGTTCCGGAATACGACCATCCGGTGTGCGTGTGCCTTGTAAAAAGACACCCACAGCCCACCCCTGAGATAGACACTCAATCGCCGCACGAATAGCACTCCGGTCGGCTGCACCCCGCTTCACTGGGTAAGCGCCGTATAACTGAATGGCTTGCTTGAGTCCCGGAACACGAAATAGTTCCTCTTTTGCCATAAATGCCACCGGACGCCGCACACAATTGGACAAAATCGGTGGGTCAAAGTCACTGGCGTGGTTACTTACGACAATCAGGGGACCATCCATTGGCACATTTTCTGCACCATGAATGTGACCTCGTAGGTAAACATTAAGCACTGGGCTGACTACCGACCATTTAAAGGCGTGGTAAAGGATTAGGCTAGCAAAGGGTTCGCGGTTTCTAGTCACAGAACATCCTAAGTAGATGGGAAAAATTCAATTTAACGGTGGAGATCGTCATTGGTCATTCGTTATGATTTACGGACTATTGAGAAAAGTTAATCGATTTGGGTTTATTGCCACAAATCGACTTAAACATAATCCCTAGATTTGGGGCTGCTGTATTAGAGTATCAGTTATCAACAACCAATTTGAAGATTTTATCGGGTTTTAGGTTTTACGTTGGCTATTGCGACTTCGAGATTGGGGTTGGTTGAGCCATGAGGGTACTTCGGCGATCGCGAAACGCTGCGATCGCGGCTTCCCAGGTGAAGGTGAACGACTGAAACGACTCGGGTGTGATCTGATCATAGTCTAGGGCATTGACGACACTCTCAAACTTGCTAAACAAATGATGTCGAATGGTTTCAAGACTGCCTAAATCTTGACCGAGAACTAGGGATACAAGCCTCGTCCTTTTAGGACGACTTTTTATTTTCTCTTAGTCTTGTATTGTAATAAATAATGTGTTAATCTATAAAATTAGTCTAGCACAGGCGAAAGTCGTGAGTATCGCCAATCGATT
>NZ_JAVKBY010000116.1:0-52105 GCF_040222985.1 Coleofasciculus sp. F4-SAH-05 | reverse complement strand
ACTCCTCAACATTTCCCCCTCATCCCCTAACCCCAACTCCGGTCCCCTCGTTCCCCCCTACCCCCCTCGTTCCCCCTGCTACAAGAGGGGGGAGGACAGAGGATGCGAGAGCTTTTGTTGCATGGGGGAGGACAGAGGATGCGAGAGCTTTTGTTGCATGGGGGAGGACAGAGGATGCGAGAGCTTTTGTTGCACGGGGGAGGACAGAGGATGCGAGAGCTTTTGTTGCAGGGGTGAGGGGTTGAGCTTAAGTTGACACGGGTGTTGGAGACCAAACCCCTACGGGGTGTCTTCAAATTTATAACCAACACCGATAACCGTTTTAACAAAGGTCGGATTACTGGAGTCCGGTTCTATTTTTTTCCGCAATCGGGCGACATGGGTATCAACCACCCGTTCATCGCCAAAAAAGTCATTCCCCCACAGTTTATCAATCAGTTGAGTACGATTCCAAACTCGACCGGGTTGACTGATAAAGGTTGCCAACAGATTAAATTCTAACGTGGTTAAATCCAGGGGTTCTGATTCCCCAGAATCGAGTTGGCGACTAGCCGTATGCTGATCCACATCCACAGTAAAATGTTGGGTACGGTAGACAAGGGACTGTCCGCCATGACGCAAACTACGCCGCAATAGCGCCCGGACTCTAGCCACCAGTTCGGTAGGGCTAAAGGGTTTGACGAGGTAATCATCAGCACCTGTTGATAGCCCAATCACGCGGTCAATTTCCTCTCCCTTCGCCGTCAGCATTAGAATATACGGGTCTTTGGGTCCCGGTTTTTGGCGAATTCGGGCGCAAACTTCCAATCCATCCAATCCCGGTAGCATTAAGTCGAGAATAATCACATCCGGTTGCTGGGTTTGGAAGGCTTGCAAGGCGGCTAATCCATCGCGATAGGAGTAGCAGGTGAATCCTTCCCGTTCTAGGGTAAGTTGGATGAGTTTGGCGATTTCCGCTTCGTCTTCAACGATTAAAATATCCATACAGGAACTCTGGCGACTGGACGTCACAGCTACACAAACTTTCGTCCGCCTGTGCGGACTGAATTATAAAGGGGGTAGTCAATCCGGGTTTGGTATTAGACGCCGCATTGGGGATGGCTTTTGCCTGTGCTTGTTTCTACGATACCTCATCCCCATTCATCAGACGACAGCGAGGAAGCCCAACACTACTGCAAGGGATATAAGTTATCATATTGAGTTGGTCTTTGTGGAATAGGGAATAGGGAACAGGGAACAGGGAACAGGGAACAGCAAACCCTAAGTAAAGGGCGACCCGACCCCATTGAATGGACTGGTGTTGTTAATTAGGTCAAGCGGGTCGCCCCTACAGGGGAATATAAATGTTGATTTCATCCGTTGCGGATGCGATCGCTAATTTAGATCGAATAGCATGCTCCTTAATCATTATGAAATTGCCAAAACCTTTGATATACCGTAGGGTGGGCATTGCCCACCAGCATACCAGGAGCGTGACATTCAATTTAGATCCCCAACCTTCAAGAAGTCGAGGATCGGGTAGGGGAATAGATTACAAGCCCAATTTCTCTAAAACAGGTCGTGTCGAGACAATATGCTTACTCAATCCCAACTCCTTGGGTGGAATACCGAGCGCCAAAGCCACCAATTGCGGTAAATGTAACACAGGTAATCCCAGCTTACGCTCAATTACCTTTTCCACTTCCGGTTGACGAGAGTCAAGATTCAGGTGGCACAATGGGCAAGGTGTTACCATACAATCTGCCCCGGCGTCAATAGCTTCTTGGATATTTTTCCCCGCCATTTGGAAGGATTGCTCAGTCGCATAACTAGCAATGGGCCAACCACAACATTGGGTTCGTCCGCGATAATAGACCGGAGTTGCGCCAACGGAGCGGAATACATTTTCCATCGATTCGGGGTGAAACGGGTTGTCATAGGGGATTGTGGTTTGTCCTCGGAGCAAATAACAGCCATAGAAGGCGGCACATTTTAACCCGCTTAGCTTTCGGGTGACCCGTTCTTGTAAGGCGTCTAGTCCATAATCGGTGACTAACGCCCACAGCAAGTGCTTGACTTCGCTATTCCCTTTATAAGGAGAACAGCCCTCTTTTTTCAGTAAGCCATTAATTTGATCGACATAGCCCGGATCACTCTGTTGAAAGTCCTTCAAGCGTTCATCCACATGACCAATAACCCCCTGACAGGTACTGCAATGGGTTAACAGGGGGAGAGCCAGTTCCTCCGCCAAGGCAATATTACGGGCATTTACAGTATCTTCCAGCAATCGGGAATCTTCCTTAAATGTGCCAGAACCGCAACAGGAAGCTTTTTTCAGTTCAATCAGTTCAATGCCCAAGGCTTGAGTCAGGGCGGCGGTGGATTGGTACAATTCTCGGCAAGCGCCTTGGGCGACACAACCGGGGAAGTAAGCGTATTTTAAGGTTTGAGATGGCATAGCAGTTAATCTGGATGTCAGGATCAATTATCCCATCGCTAATCCTAATGGGGTCAACGAGAGTAGGTCGGGTTGAGGGACGTAGGTTCTCGCCTTCTCGAAAGAGTAACCCAACGTCATCGTTAGCCTGTTGGGTAACGCTTACGCTCTACCCAACCGACTGGAACGTTATATACTGTCCCTAACATGCTCCCGTTGAGTAAAGGGCGACCCGAGCCAATTGAGTGAATACAGTCGTTGATTGGTGCAAGCGGGTCGCCCCTACACGAACAATGGCACTGAAATAAGTCTTTGAGATTGCCTCCACCCTTGATATACCGTAGGGTGGGCACTGCCCACCATCCTTAATCAGGGTGCGATTCGACTGAGGACAATGATTGGATTGTGCCAACATTAACCTACGGTGACAAAACGCCGCCTAGTCTACGATTAGATCTTCACATTTCTTCCTCTTCCCCTTCTTCGACGAAAATACGCTCTATATCCCGTCTCCCATAAAGCACACGCACCACCTCAATTCCATTCGTCAAGGGAAAGTAAAAAATCAGATAGTCCCTAAATGGAAAACTCCGCAGTTCTGGTAACAACTCGTCACGAATACGCCCAATATAAGGATTTTGGGCAAGGGTCTCCAATTTGGCATAAAGCTTTCTCAGAAAATCTGCTGCCTGCTCTTGACTACTATGTTCTTCGAGATAGTCCCAAATAGCATCTAAATCTGTCTGAGCAAGAGGACGCTTGAAAATCTCGCTCATACACCTTGCTCTGTGCTTCGACGTTCAATACTTCGTGCTTGACCTCGACGGATCACGTCTTCAATGTCAAGTGGTGTGGCTTCTCCGCTCTCAACTCCTTGACGGATTTCTGTCTGTAATGCTTTGAGCTTAACGTTCTCTAATTCCGCTTCGAGTTCCTTGAGGCGATTTTGCAGATGCTGGAAACTGAGGGCATCTTGGACAATCACAGCCGCCTCACCGTTTATTGTCAGTACCATTGGTGCTTTCGTCTCTCGGATGCGTTCTATATAGTTACTGGCGTTGCGCTTAAAATCAGTGAGTGAGTGGATATCTTGAAGGTTAACCATGGAATAGACCTAAATTAAAATCCCGATTAAGACTCTAATTAGATGCTACAAGTTTCCTGATTGGTCGTCAATGGGACATCTAAGCTAGGATTGGCGATCGCACCATCTGGGGAGAACCAGACAACACCCTTGTCAGAGCTGCTATCGTAGCCTACGGGTGGTTATACCAAGTTGCGTTCTATCATGTCTAGGACGAGCGAAGCGAAGAATCTGGACAGATGCGCGAGCGTCACGGAGCCTGCCCTCGAACGAAGTGAAGGGTTTCACTGCGTTTTGCTCAGCATGACAGATTCTACATTAGACTGCAACTTGGTATTAGGCTCCGCGATCGCGCTTGGAGATAAATTTCAGCGATCGCGAGATGATGGATTGAGCCTGGAATCACCCATCTGATTATGTGAGTTAGATACCCGACTTCTTAGGAGTTGTCGGGTATCTGGTAGGGGCGACATTTTAAACGATCGCACTTGTCGCCTGGAGATACATTTCCGCGATCGCAAGTCCTATCAGTACCCCGACTAAACTGAACCAATTCCCCAGAGTGCCGAGAGTGGTGATTAATAAGACAATGATACTGGTGGCAATCAGGTAGGTGAGAGCGACTTGGCGATGAGTCCAACCGGATTGTTGAAGCCGCTGGTAAATGTGGCTACGATGCCCTTTAAAGATGTTTTCCTGGCGGATCAGGCGACGGATTAGGGTGTAGATGGCATCAGCGGTGAGTGGGAGTGTCACGGCGAGAGCAGACCAGGCTTGTACGGGGTTATGGCTGTTGAGCAGGGCGATGGCGACACTGGCTCCCAAGACGGTGCTACCTGCATCGCCCATAAAGATTTTCGCGGGAGACCAATTCCACCAGAGAAAACCGAGGAGGGCGGCGACAAGCAGCCAGAATAGGGGTTGGTTGAGGTAAAGTGCTAGAAATGCCATCTGGAGGGCGGTGACGCTGGCAACTAGACCATCTAAACCATCCATGAAGTTGTAGAAATTAATTAGGGCGGTGATGCCAATTAGGGTGAGTGCGATCGCGAGCATTTGACCGACTATACCGAAGTTAGGGAGCCAGGGTAGGGGGAAGGAACCGAAACACGCGATCGCGAGGCTGGCGACGGACAGATGCACTAGGTAGCGTATTCTCGCCGGAAGCCCTTGGCGGTCATCAATGATACCAATGATGGCTAGGGGAGTGAGGATCAGCCACAGGAAGGTTGGGTTGGGGTTAATTTGGGGGTGGGATAGGAGTTGAGGGAAAGAACTGGCGAATAGAGTGGCAATTAAACTCGTTATCGCAAACGCCAGGATGAAACCCAAGCCACCACCACGGGGAGTGGGTTGGGTATGGGAACTGCGATCGTTGGGGATGTCCAGTAAGTGGTTGCTGAAGCGTCGTTTAATGAGATTAGTCAGGAGGATACTCGCCAGAAAACTGGCAGCCGCAAGAACAGTTAACATGCTTGTCTATTACACTTCTCACACACACATCTTTTACTATATGACCTATTCGTTTCCGGTGAGTTCCGTGACAGAGGTGCATCAGCGCAAGGTTTTTGAGAGCCCTTCATCAACGGTGTAGGGAGGTTGCCAGTTGAGGGTGTTTCGGATGTGGCTGCTGTCAACGATTAGGGAACCTAGCAGGCGGTCAATGGTTGAACTATTGAGCGGTAGGGGGCGTTTAGCGAATTGCTCGATGGTATAGCAGTAGACACATCGATTAGGACAAGTAGAGACGTTCCGGCGGAACGTCTCTACCAAATGATGTGTCCTAACCGCTATGGCGGTTGCTATATCTCCTAGATGACCTGCTAGTTTGAGGAATTTTACTCAGATGATTGATTCGCTCTCAGCAACGCGACTTCTTGAGCAATTCCTTCTGTAAAGCTTCTGGGTGAATAGTTAAAGTCTGCTTTAGCTGTCTTATAGTCAAACACTTTGTCTTCATTTAATCGTAAGACCTGCTCCTGACTTACGGGCATTTTTAGACCTATAGAATTCGCCATTTGGATTAGATTGAGAAATAAATTGATAGGTATGTGCCAAAGAATCGGTTTTTTACCTAGGGCATAACCCGCAATCTGAACCACATCGTTATAACTCAGGACTTGTCCGCCGGAAATATTGTAATCTTGACGATGGGTTTTCGGCTGATTGAGAACTTCACAAATTGCCCAAGCCACGTCTTCAACGTGAACGGGCTGCTGTAAAGATTTTCCGGAACCGGGGATTGGGATCAGGAGCGATCGCTCAATTAAACGCATTAATCGAATCATGTTCCGATCTTCGGGTGTGCCATAAATCATGGTTGGACGCAAAATCGTGTAGTCCAAATCACTCTCCCGAATCGCTTTCTCAGCTGTTTTACGCACCACTTTGCTCTTGGCGTTCAGTTGCGTAAAAATTGCTGTCGTACTAACAAAAATTGCCCGTTTTACTCCCGATTCTTGGCAAGCCTTAACAATATTGGGGGCAGCACCAAATCCGATAGATGCGACATTAATTAAGGTATGATACCCAGGAAAAACCCGACGCAGTGATTCTATATCATTGAGATCGCCTTCGACTAATCTCAGGTGGTACCGTTTTAGTTTTTCTGTCTTAGCCGTGGGTCTAACTAAGCAATCAAACTCAATACCTCGCTGGAGCAATTGCTGACAAACAAAGCCTCCGGTAAATCCAGTCGCACCAGTTAGTAAGATATCCGCACACATAAATCCTCCTGGATTAACTGCCATAGTTTTGCAGCAACTTTGGTGCGGGAGTAGGTTGAACGAATCAAATCCTGACCCCGTTGACCCATGGCTTGCCGTTCCGATAATGGTATCTGAGCCAGTTGCCGCATTGCCTCGGCTAAACCTTTGGCATCTTCGGGTGCTGCGGTGAAGCCCAGCCGATACTTTTCCACCTCTTGATTCACTGTCCCGCCAACCGCCACTATCACTGGCTTACCTGCCGCATAAGCATCATAGAGTTTATTGGGGCTGACACCATAGTGAAAGAGGGGAATATCTTTGAGCGTTAGAATTAGACCATCAGCCGCTTTTAGGAGTTGAGGCATTTCCCCTTTCGGGATTGCGGGTCTAAATTCTAGACATTCAATGCCAGAAGCTTGTTCGATGAGCTGGGATTTTTCCGGACCATCACCGACTAATAAAATTTGAAATATCTGGGGATGGCTTTGGTGAAGTAATCGCGCCGCTTCAACGATAGTATCGAGGGAATTCGCCGTACCGTGCGCCCCAGTATACATCAGGCAAATTCGCTCTGGATCAATGTGGTAATCAGCTTTGGCTACTTCAACAGGTATTTCCAGCTTAAACTGTTCAACATCAGGACCATTCGGTAGCCAATTGACCTGGATAGCACCATGCTTGGTTATGTAATCGACTAATCCCGCCGCCAGAACAATCACGCGATCGCTCTTTTGATACAGTAGGTGTTCAATCCTCGCCAAAACACGCACCATCAGACTATTGGGTGACTTACCCCCAAGCTCAATCAGGACTTGGGGCCAGAGATCGCGTACCTCCAAGTAAAACCTGGCTCTCCGTAATTTTGCTAGTATCCAAGCGGTGAAGGCGGCTAATAGTTGCGGTGATGAGCCAATAATCAAGTCTGGCTTCGGTTTAAACAAACCGATAATTAATAAGGTTAGGCAAAATGACAACATATTTAAATAGCGTCGCCAGTTATTGGCTTGATAGGCAGCCGCATAGAGCCAATTCCATTGCAAACCGTTTAAGGTTTCCCGATGCCATAATTGAGGAAATTTTAGTTTTAAGTACTGTCGTTGGGTCAAGTTGTAATCGGAGGCAAACACATTCACCTGACAGCCTTGTTTGACTAAAAATTGACCGAGTTCATACTGTCTGATATGACCCGGTACGTCTAGAGTATTGGCAAATTGATTAATAATCCAAATTTTATGGGTCATTGGTCATTGGTTACATCCATTACAAAATCCGTTGCTCAATCAGGTTTGTAGTTGCGCTGTCTTCGCCATAAACACTCGCATTGCTCACTACAAACCCTTAAATCGAATGGCTGACTTAAGGCTGGTGGGCAATGCCCACCCTACGGTATATCAAGGGTGGAGGCGATTCAAAAATGCACGCTTTTCAGTGCCATTCACTCTAAGACAACTAAATTACGTGGCTGGAAGTGCCATGTCAGGATTTCTCCATTTTCAAACTGAAGTTTTCCTTGTTGATTGTGCCACGTCCAGGTCATCTTCGGTCGAGAATCAAGCGTCAGAACCAGACAGAAAATCTTGCCCTTAGGGAGTAATGAGCCTTTAATTTGTAGGTATCCGCGAGGATAGCGCCGTCCAAATTCAGGAGCATACCAGGATTCAGAGGTATCTGCATCCAACCATTTCACCTCATCGTCGGCTGTTAAACCGAGACATTGAATATACAAGCAGGTTGTCTTTAACTCGCAAGCATACACCTGTGTTTCTGGCTCATAAATCAGATGTAAACCAGGAGCAAAGTGAAGCCTTGAGGTATACTCAGTTGCAAGGGCAGTTTCTAGGCGATCCAGGATAACAATTGCTTTGGTTTCCAGACCCACCCAGCGCTGATGCCAAGCCTTGAGAGGGGGATTAGCATAGCCGTTGTGAGCCGCACTGACCCACTGCCATTCCTGGAACGTGCCAGATTGAACATTGTTAGGTTGAGCTTTGCGACCAACCCGGAAACTTCCCCAGATTTCAGATTGGTTTTGATTCGCGATCGCAACTGTATTATGAGCTAAGGTACTGCGCTCGTAAGACCGAATCGTACCACTGCTGTATTCACTCGTACCCGTATCCACAATCACGGGTTGACCTTTGCAGTACAAGTCGATGGTTAAACAATCCGCATGAGCGTGCGGGGGAAGTTCAGAGGGACAGGGTGGGGCGCAGTCGAAGGTTAGTTCTATACCCGTGGCATTTCGTAGGATATAGTAGCCAGAATCAGTCAGCAGGCTGCTTGTTGTTACACTCGTTTGGGTGAGGATAGATGCGGCTTGGCACGTACCACTTGCCTGAAGTAAGCGCTCATGCAAAGCATCAGTCGCATCGGTGGAAGGCTGTGCCAAAAGCTGGCGCACCCAACTGACGACCTCATCTAGGGGATTAGCAATATCGTAAGCCGCATCATTCCACAGGGGAAAGAGTCCACTGGACAAGCGGATAGTTTCGGCAAATTGCAGCATCCGGTGCAGGGGTTCATTAATGGTGTCTGGTATCGACCAACCCGCATTCTGTAAGCAGGCGACTGTTTCAGCCACGAGGTTGAGAACGATGAGATGATACATGGGGCTACGTTCGTAATGTCCCCCATCGGGTAGAATTTGGATGGCTAGTTGTTGTGCCAGTTGATCGAGTGTCAAGCGGACGATGGATTCAGCCTTAGGACAATCAAAGTTTAACCCCCCAATAATCAATCCTCTCAGATTTTCCAACAGATGATTGCCCCCAGCAAAATACTCCTTGTGGCGATGGAGATAGTTAACCTGAAACCACACAGAAGTAATAATTTCTGGCTTAGCTAGAGTGGGGATGGCTCTAGTGGCAAATGTCCAGTTGACAATTCGCAAAGATGTGGTATATGGATGCCAGCCGTCAAATGAACAGAGGGGATTGGCTGCAATCCAGTTGTCGATGAAGTGCTTAAGCTGACTCAGGCTAGCGCCATCGACTTGCCCCTGTTGATATCCTCTCGTCAAAACCTCACGCACCCAGTCAAAATAGTGGAGGTTAAATTGCCACAGGCGCGGATAGTCTGGGCTATTCCAAGGGATAGGAAAGGCGAGTTGGCGTGATTGATTGAGGAAGGTGAAGGTATAGGTGGCTTCAGGGGGGGCAAAATGCTGGGGGATTTTTGGGAATTCTAACGCCTTAAGATAGCCTTGACGTAAAGGAGGTGTGGGAATTGGGTTCCCTAAAGCTAGGGAACGGCGCAGGGATAGTGGCAGATGGGGAAGCGATCGCGCTTTAATTTCAAATTGTACCCGTGCGGCTAGTTGACGCGGGGGAATATCGCGAATTGTCCGCCACCAACGACCTAGGTTCAATGTCTCGCCGCCTCCGCAATTTCAAAGCTAACCCGCGTGACTTCAACGAATTCTTCAAAGGGAATGGGTGCGGCTTGACCCGATTCAATGGCATTGATAAAAGCGGCGGCACAAGCTGTATTGCCTTTATCCTGTCGCCACAAGTTCATCGAGTTAAATCCAGAAAAACCATAGCCTTTTAACTTGCGGAAGTTATCGAGTTGGAGAATACGACCCGCACAAAAGATTTCTAATCGCTCTTTGGGAAATGATTTGTGACCATTGGCTAAATAGTGTACCGTACCCAGGGAACCATCGGCAAAACTCAGGGTAAAGCTGACTTTATCCTCTCGCAGTTCGACGCCACCTAAGCTGGTGGTTTGAACCGAGACAATTGGGGAATCTGCCAGAAATCTTAGCAGGTCGATAAAGTGGCAGGCTTCACCAATAATCCGCCCCCCGCCAATCGCCGCGTCTTGAGTCCAGTGGTTTGGGGGAATTGCTCCCGCATTCACCGTCATGATCATGGCTTTCGCTTCTTTGAGGTTAGCGAGGAGGGCTTTGATTTTCTGAATTTGGGGGGCAAAGCGACGATTGAAGCCCACCATGAGTAGGGGTGACGTGCCAGAATTGAGGATTGAGGTATAAGTGGATTGGATCGCGTCAAGTTGGTCAGGCGCGATCGCGAGAGGCTTTTCCACGAAGACATATTTCCCAGCATTGAGAGCTTTACAGACATAATCGGCGTGGCTATCGTGGCGGGTGGCAATCACCAAGGTGTTGATTTCTGGGTCATTCAGTAGACTATCTGGATCGGTTGTAGCGAGACCAAAACCAAATTTGCGACCCGCATAGACACCACTGATACCCCCTGTGGTGGCTACAGCTTTTAGGGTAGCGTTGGTTTGTTTGAAAGCGGGGATTAAAATTCGAGTGGCGTAATTGCCCGCACCAATGAAACCAAGAACTGGCTGATGGGGGATAGGGGCTTTTGTGTGACTCTCAGACGGGAATGCCTTTGTCTGTGTATGTTCCTGTTCAAGCTGAATCGTTGGGTTGAGCAGGTCATTGGGCTGCTGAGGATCGGGGTATTCTAGGATAATGCCCAGATACGGTTCACTACTGTTCAGGAGTTGGTAAGCGGCGGGGGCTTGCTCCAGGGGGAAGCGATGGGAGATCAGGGGAGCTACGTCTAATCTGCCTGTCGCCAACATATCGAGGACGGCTTCAAAATTTCGTTGTGCTGTCCAGCGGACAAATCCGAGGGGGTAGTCTTGACCCTCCGCTTCGTAAGCTGGGTCATAGCGACCGGGACCATAGGAGCAGGATACTTGAAAGGATAGCTCTTTTTCGTAAAAATCTGCCCGTGACAGTTCTAAGCCAACAACACCGACTAATACGATTCGTCCTCGCTTGCGGCACATTTGGGCGGCTTGGTGAACGGGTTCGTTGCTTTTGGTGGCGGCGGTAATTAAAACACCATCAATCCCTCGTCCCTGAGACAAGGAAGCAGCGGCAGAAATTGGGTCTTCGTCACGGGAAAGATCTACGGTTTGGGCGCCAAATTTTCGAGCCAGGTCAAGCTTTTTCGGGTCAAAGTCAATCCCCAAGACACGACAACCTTGGGCTTGGAGGAGTTGGACGGTGATTAAACCAATTAAACCCAGTCCGGTGACGACGAACGTCTCGCCCAATGTGGGTTGGGCAAGACGAATCCCCTGGAGTGCGATCGCGCCAAGTACGGTAAAGGCGGCGGCTTCGTCGGTGACTGGATCGGGAATCTTGGCACAGAGGTTTTTCGGGACACAGACGACTTCAGCATGGGAACCGTTGGAGATGATGCGATCGCCAACACTAAACTCTTCAACCCCAGCGCCAACGTCCAGAACGACTCCGGCGTTAGCGTAACCCATGGGTAAGGGTTGGTCGAGTTTACTTTGTACTGCTTCTAAAGTGGGGATTACGCCATCTGTCCTCATTTTGTCCAGCACCAGGCGAACTCTTTCCGGTTGCTGGCGGGCTTTATCCAGGAGGTTAGCTTGGGCGAACTCCACTAACATTCGTTCCGTACCAGCGGAAACTAAGCTGCTACGAGTACAGATCAGTAGATGACCTGATTTCACGCTTGGACAAGGAATCTCTACGATTTCTGTAATACCGCTACTCAGGGATTGAAGGATTTGTTTCATACAATCTTTGCTGATTCAGTTGTTCGGTTAGCTGATTTTCCAGGGTCATTAGTAGTCCAGCAGAAACGTTTACTGACTGTAGCGAATCCCCTGGTTCATCGGCAACTATTTTGCGTCCAATTTTTTGATACATCAATTTATAGCTTTGCATTTTGTTGATTTTCGCTCGTCGGATAATTCGGTCTTTTCCTTCTGCTAGATACGCTGAACCGTTAATCATCTTAATTGTCACATCGTTTGCTCGGAGTTCAATATAGTCTTGGACGCCAATACGTTCACTGCCTATATCAGTTAAAACCATTGTCAATAAAGCCCCGTTTTCTAATTCTACCGAGCAGTTAATTGTCCCATCTTTAGCAATCACCAAATTCGATGAGCTTACTTGACAAAAATTGTTCAGATAGAGAAAATGATCAATCCAATGGCAGCCGTTTGAAACCAAGCGACTCTTGGAATTTTGCCATTGATACCAGTGAAGTTCGGGTAGAGGTACTTCATAAACAATACAGTGGTAATTAATAGATTCATCTCTATCTATTTTCAAATCTGAAATAGCGAGTTCATTAAATGGTAAATACCGTTTATGAAAACAAGAAAATAGCTGTCCCTTTGAATTTTGCATTGCCCTGATGAGTTCAGCCAACTGAGTGTTACTCACAACAATAGGCTTTTCTACGACAGCATAGGCATTTCGCTGCAAAGCTTGGATAGCTAGCGGCGTATGGGTATGGTGAAATCCGGCAATTAAAAACACGTCATAATCTTCATCATCTCGGCAGCTTGGAGATGTGTCCCATTTTCTGACAAGATTTTCTTGAAGTGAAATCTGTGTGGGATCAATTTCATGTATACAGTCAATTGACAGATAGGATTTTAAATTAGGCAGAATGATTGTCTTAGCGTAATTGCCATAGCCAAACAGAACTGCATTCTTCCGGTCTAGAGGACGCTTGGCTAAAGAGTACTCTTTAACCTCTGTAATTCGACTTGGTTCAGGGACTTGTAGTATAAGCGCTTTGTGCCAATCCGTAAAACGGATGGATTCCAAAACATTTTTCATCAAGGTAGCACTTGTGCGATAGGATAAAACTCTACCTGAATAAAAACTCCAACCCCGTATATTTACCCACCATAAATTTACGACCAATTCTTGCGTAAATACAGGTTGATACAGAATAGTACTTGCTGATAGAGCTGGAAGATCAGACTGATCCACTTTAATGAGAAATTCTGAAGGCAGGACTACTCGTTCCAAGCAGGGTGAATGTCTTGGTGCTAGAAAAGCAACAATTTGTCCCATAGGAAACTTTTGTGCATCTGCGGATTCGAGTATACGACCCAAGCCGCAAGAGATATATTTTTGATTGCGGTATTGTTCTTGACTGCGGGATACTATTTTTCGCCAGAGTTCTACTAAACCAATTTCACGCCAATAATTCCAGAGCAGCCTTAAGCTTTTGGGACGAATAAAATACAGATTATCGAGCTTATCTAAGTTTTTCCATGCAAGGACTTGGATACGATATTCCTCTGGATGGCGATGCTCGTCTAAGAAGTCATCTCTCCATTTTATTCCTACTAAAACTCTCAATTATTTTCCTCCTTTTCAGGGGTATACCAAATAGCAAAAGCAAACATCCCGTTGAGTTGAGAAAGCATCGCTTCGCCATCCCGGATATACAAGTTGAGTAGCACTTCTGTATCGGTTTGACTCTTGAATTTGTACCCCGTTGCCACTAAATCTGCTCTTAACTCTCGGTAGTTAAAGATTTCCCCATTGAACACAATCATCGCTGTTTCAGTCGTATCGCACATCGGCTGATGACCAACGGGAGACAAATCAATGATCGAGAGTAGGCGATGAGCTAGACCGATGCCAGCGTCATCAGATCCCCGATGGGCGATCACCCTGTTCATCATCTTGAGAAGAGAATGATTAAAATTCCCTGAAAAACCAGCTATTCTACACACTTATAACAGCTCTTGATAAGATTTATAGACTCCTTCGATCAGTTCTTTATCTAGACTCTCTACAGAGCATTGCAACAATCTTCTATACTTATCTACTTCTTCATTTGTTAATGTCATAGTCTTTTCAAGTAATTTGGCTAAATCCTGACTGTTTCCTTTGGTAAAAATCAAAGGATAATCAGGAATAATTTCTTGAAATAAATCGATATCACTAACAATAACAGCACCCCCATGTCTGGCACATGCCATTAATAACGCACTGTGACAATAGTCTAGATAAGGCAAGACAACAAATTTGGCTTTTTGAATTAAAATAACGAATTCTTCGCTACTTAGATATTTGTCAATCACCTGACAATTGTTTATTTCTCTTATTTTTGACTTTTGGGGCTTAACATTAGCTGGCCACTTCCCAGCAATTACTAATTGACTTTGAGTACTTGCTTTAGACTTATTCCAAGCGTCCAAAAGAACTTCGATACCTTTGGAAAATCTGACAATTCCTAAAAACAAGAAAAAACTACTTTCAATTTTGTATTTATCATGGATTAATTCTTTATAATAATTTATTTTAGTTGATGATAGTATAGGTTCATAAGAACTATAGGGGTAAGGATGTTGAATAATTTTTTCAGCATTTTTCTCACCAATCTGTTGTAAAAGTAATTGTTTAGCAAAATCGCTATGCACAACTAGCTTTTCTGCCTCCTCTAATATCTTTAACCTTCTGGGATTCAGCGCTTGATCATGGGCAATAACATCATGACAGGTCACATAGATTGGGATTCTTATAACTTTAAAGGCTTGATATAAAATATATGTTACCTTAAAATCATCTATTAGGTGTAGGTTAACCTTTGGTCTAAATAACAAAGCTGCGATAAAAATAATTGTGTAGGCTAATATTAATTCACAACCCCGTATAGTTTTAATAACAAAATTACGTTTCTCTGTGAAATCAGTCATCGGGAAAAATAATTTTATTACTTGCCAGCTTTTAAACGGGTAATTGCAACTTACAAAAGCCCAAGAATTTAATTCTTTTTCTTTAAAAGCCAACTGTAGCGCATCAATATAAGCACCTGATGTGCCTCTAGTACCGTAGTATATATGCCACAACTTTGTCATTCTTTTACTCTCTTATCCTATCAATCTATACCCAGTTTATATTGGGCTGCAATAGTTTCTAACTTAAAACTACTGAGCCATTGTTGCAGTTTAGCTTTTTCAATTTTTGGTGGATTTTCTATGAAAGAGATTAATTTTATTAACTGCTTGTCCAAACTTAAACTTTGAAAAACATGAAAAACTCCTGAATATGGGTCTAAAAAATCCACAGATATATCGTTTTCATCCTTAAGAATATTTAGTATTGGTTTACTCATACCTGCATACTCTACCAGCTTGCTGGGTAACTCGAAAGGTGTGTTGTTGCCAATATTTATAAGTATATCAGCTTCTTTCATAACCTGATAAACTTTGTCATGACTAATAATTCCATGAATAAATATCTTATTTTCCAATAATTTTTGATAGGGTTCAAAAAATTCTGCACAATCATAGATACTACCAAAAAAATGAAGTTCTAATGTATCCGAAACATGTGTTTGTAATAGCTCTCTAAATAGTTGAAGTAAAAATTTAGGACTTCGTATGCTTTTATATAAAGTGCCGAGAAAGACAAGCCTTACTTTCTCTTTTTCATCTTTCGGAAAAATTGAGCCAAGACTTGTATTATTTTCTGGTATAGATATTAAAGGTAAAATTACACATAATTTTTCAGCACTTTCAGGAAATAAACTTGAATATTTTTCTAAAGTCGTTTTTGTGGTAACGGCAATTAAGTCAGCACGTCTGAAAATTTCACATTCTGAGTTATAATTCATCTTTTTGTACAATTGATAGTTATTTGGAGGTCTGTGTTCCAAAAAGCAAAATGGGTCACCAATATCTACAAGCCATGGTATTGTTGGATAATCTTTTTTTAACTTCAGACCGACCAAATGCCCTGTGAAAGGGTGAGAAACGGTAATTATAGCATTATAATTATATAACTTGAGTAACCGTTTGACTTCTTTCAAAGCTGGGAAGTACCACAAGCAGGCGTAGTCGGGCCAATATATCTTTTTCCACGTTTGATCATGAACCCATTTTACAAAAGATGTTAGATTTTGTTTTACCCTTAAACCATCGAATGCGGTAGGTTTATCAACAATGGTGTTCGGAGGTATACCAGGCGTCTGAAGTTTGCTGCGTAGCGCCTCAGTTACAGCACCTCCAACTCGATGCACACAAACACCATTGATAACTTCTTTCTGCAACAGCCCAGGGTTCCAAGCACTGACAACATCAACGTGATCACCTTGTCTAGCCCAATATTCTGCGATCGCGCTCCAGCGAAAAGCGCGTGGAGTAATTGCTGGCGTGTAAGAGTAACTAATAATCAGGATTCTCATTGATTAATTATTATCTGCTGACTACTGGTGTGACTATTATTAGACTATGTTTTTGATGGAAAGACAAGAGTTGGCAACTAAGCCGACTATTAGCCAGAATAAGGAGCCCAATATTGGTTCATAAATAATTGGGTAAGATGGCATAAATGCGACAATTACAAAAAAAGTTACAAATAAGGCTTGGTAATAATGATTGACAGTTCGCCTTAACCATAAAGCAAATAAAGTTTTCGTTAAAATAAGCAAGAATAATAATAGCATAAAAAATCCCCCTACAAAATAAATTTCTGAAAATGTATTGTGTGGTAAAAGCGCATCTTCTTTTAGCTCTAATGCAGCACTACCAGCTAATCCAAAACTACTGCCAACTAAAAAATTTAGGGGATAAAAGCTACTTTTTTCCATAGCTAATGATATTCCTTGCTGGGTTATGCCAATCATACGCATTGAAAGATCTTCCAAAACACTGTAGGCAGTACCCTCACCTGTATCCCCACCAGTAAAGGCTATAAGTGCAGTTTGTCCATATTTTACAAAATATTCCTGCACTGCTGATGGATAGGTAACGCTAAAAACAAAAAGCAACAAAAAAAATATAAGGATGATTGTATATTTATTTATGATATTTTTTTTAAGCTTTAAAGTGTATTTTTTTTTAGTTAGTTTTAAAAGTAGTATAATAACTGTGGCTATAATCCAACCTGCCATTGCTGCTTTCGAGAGACTGAAGACGAGGAAAATTAAGGCGACTACGAGTAAAGCTATCTGGACAGCAAAAGAACGAATCGCCAATATTGCAAATGCATAAATAATAGATGATGCCATACCTCCTATGTTTGGTTCTCCTAGTAAGCTTTTAAAGCGAATAAGACTACCCCGAATTGCTATGTAATCTCTGACTAGCCACGATAGTTCTCCTCCCAATAACTGGTAAACTAGCGTCAATGAACCTAGCCAAACCACTAATAACCAAAAGTAAACAAAGATTTTTGATTCATTTATCCTCTTGAAAAGAATACTGGCTATAGGTGCTATCAAAGCTACATTTACAAATCGCGTAAAACCCGCTAATGCTACCTGTGAACCGTAAAGAAAATAAGTATGTGAAGTTACAAACACAGCATAGAGTAAGAATGTGAACAATAATAACTGCTTTTGGGTTAAACGCAATCTGTAAAATATAGCTATTCGTAAGTACAGGTAAGCATAGAGTGCATACCTTGCCTTGAATATGAAAAGCATCAAAGGCGATGCCAACTGCAATTGATAAAACAAAATTAATGCAAATAAAATAAAAAATATACAGAGGTCTAGTCGCCTTAAAGAAGGTTTATTTTGAATCAGATGAACAGGGATTTTTTTTTCAGTATACCCCAATGAAGTAGACACAGAAATAATCCTCTACTTATTTTGACCTATTGTTTTTTTACCGTAGCCATTGGAAAAATAGGTAGTTGTTTTTTTATTTGGTTCACTTTGACTACAGTATAGTATTCTGGGTTGCCCACTCAATTCATCCCTAGAATTAGTATCAACCAAATCGATAGAGTGTTTTCCTATTTTTAGGGAATGATAGGTAGGTTCTTTGTTTAATCTGAGAGTTCCTATAAATCCATCCGACCCAAAATAGACACATTCTCCTTCTGGAGCATTGTTCAAGGTGAACAGTCCTTGGCTGAGGTACTTTTTTTCTCGTTCAGCAAGAAGCTGAGGGGCAAAGTGTGCCTGACTGGAGCGGTATTCGTTCCGGCGTTCTGGTAGCGGTGTGTATAGATATGTTCCTGGATCACTTATCCAATCCTCACCATCTAGGTTTAACTCTATAGAAAACTGGTCATTGTGGGCATGACCTCCGTTGCCATTTTGACCAAGATAACCACAGCGGATTGCTAGGTAGAGTCGCTGGGAGCGGTAGAGATACAAGCCAAAGTCTGGATAGGCATAAAGCTTGAGGTCTTTGTCTAGGTCACTACCCGGTACGGAAATATCTAGAACTTGCCTTGACTGGGCTTGCGTCTGTGGCAGCGAATCTAATTTAGCACTAAATTTCTGCCAATCTTCTTTTGTGCCGATACGCACCTCCTCCGCAGCAGGATGTTGACCCGGTTGTAAGTAGGAAGGTAGGCGAGTGCCTTTAGCCAAATGTCGGATCAGGTCAGTTTCCAGCCAGCCTTCTCCTGTCAACCGGGCAAAATCATCCCGTCCAAAGAGTCCGTTAATCGCAGCAACCAGATGTCGGTGATCTAGAAAGTCTTCATCCCAATAGATGGCATCATCCCGAAGATCGGTATAGCCATCCAGATTAGCATAACTTGCCTTCGCTTCGGCGACACTCATCTGATGATACAGTGGCTGGAGTTTCAGAAAGCGTCCGCTGTCATTATCACCGATTTGAGGAACATGATTATTGGGCTTGGTGATATGCATCGTAAACTCTGCCATTTTCTCCAACCGTTCGATGTACCAATCCGGAAAGGGAATGAGGCGATCGCTTCCCGCCAAGGGATAAAGAGCAAGTGGTGCTGGTTGGAGTGGGGGACGAACCTTGTGCAGGCGATAATCGTATTCTTCTTTCAAAGCTGAATATTTTTCCGGTGGCATACCGACTACTAGAGCTGTGCCATAGATTACCATCTCGGCGGAAAGGCGATGGTAGCTGGTCGATGCTTCAAAGTTGGCTCCATCTGGATAGAATTGAGACTCCACCTCATTGATGAGTTCCTGAATGGCAAAGGCTAACCAAGCGTTAGTTGTTGGCGTGCAGGGTAAATACGCGGCTACGAATAATAGACCGACTACGTTAGCCAAATAGTGGTTTGATCTGAGTTTTGGCGACCATTCTAGGTTGTTAATAATATGCCAACCATGCTGATATATGCTGCGACTGAACTCTGTCTCGAATTCTGTATCAAATTCTGCACAGTAGGCTCGGAACAAGTCGTAGGACACTAACCAATTTGCCACTCGGATTCCTATATCCATTGTGCAGCGCCAGTTTACCCCAAAGCGGGGTGGATTGGTGGCAATAAAATCCAGCACTTGATTGCGAAATTCACGGGGATACGTTTGGGAAGGTGCAAAACCGGGTTGAGCCTTTCCCGCTAAAACATAAGCCCAGGCAAGTTGAGGTAAGTGCTGCATTCGGGCTAATTCCCATGGCACTTTGATATCGACACCTAGTTTGTGACCATAAGGTATATTCAAATACCAAGTATTTTCAGACCAGCGATAGCCGGATTTAAAATCGAGATGCCAATCGATAGGGGTGTAGTTTTTATCTACTAGATGCCAGATACGTTGGGACTTAGCTAAGTTTGCTGAATTAATGCGATTTTCCAACCATCTACCTTTGCAGTCTAGCTCAATGGATGAACCCATCTCATAGCGATAGCCTTCCAAACCTCGACAGTACATTCCGTGCTTGACTTGCACCCATCCGGAACCCAGAAGATCGAAGCGATGATTGAGATAATAAGACGTAACAGAGCCTAACAGTTTAGAACGCGAATTCCAAGAATCAATCGATACTGGCTGAAAATGACGATCAAGCCTACCCCAAGGAAACGAGTCAGGTGTTAAATAGGTTGAATACCAAGTATCATGTTGGCGCTGGTAGAGAAATTTTAACTTTCGCTGAGCCTTGCCAATCATTTTCTGGATGATCAGATGGGGGGGCAAGGATATGGCTTTCTGAAGGTAGTGTTTCAGGTTCATCCGCAACGCTCCTTCAGTTTGTCAATAATCTTGCGTGTGTGTTCTTTCCAGGTATATTTAGCGACGACTTCACGCCGTGCTGCTTCCCCTAGTCTCTCCCGCCGTTGTTGATCATCAATCAACACTTTTAAACCCAGCTTGAGGGCATCAATATCTCCTGGCTTGACCATCCAGGCTGTGTGATCATGCTTTAATATTTCTCCAATCTGATTCAAATCAGATGCGACTATACCTTTACCCATTGCCATGTACTCAAAAAGCTTAGTGGGAGAACCAAAAAAGGGTGTGCCATCAGGATTAGGGACATGGGGTGAAACCAGAATATCACAAGCAGCGAGATGGCTCGATCCTTCTTCTTGGGGAATGAGTCCAGTAAAGATACATGCATCCATTACATTAAATTTTGTTAGCTGTTCCTTAACTTGGGGCATAGTTACACCATCTCCGATTAACAGTAACCGTATCTTTTCTCGATAATCTGGAAAGTCCTGTAACAGACGTCCGAATGCTGCTGCGAGTACCTCGGCTCCATGCCACTTGCCAAAAGTTCCGATAAAGCCAATGACTGTTTTATTCTCTAAACCATATTGATGGCGAATGCCAGAACCGTCCACATTTGGTGAATACTGTTCTGGATCTACACCATTGGGATTAACCAGAATTTTATCTGCTTCAATCCCACGCGCTATTAACTCATCTTTCATTGGTTGACTAACGACAACCACCACATCAGCCGCTTTCAGATTAAGCAGTTCGATACGGGTCAGCAGTTTTTCATGAAAAAGCTTTCGACCACCCCAGTTACGCGCCATCCAAGGAAACGAACCATTGTATTCGCAAATGTAGGGAACTTGATACTTCAGCTTAAGTGAGACACCAACGTAATTTCCTAGGCTATATCTTTGGTAAATAAAAGATGGTGACCATTGTTCCCATTGTTTATCTATCCGTTCAAAAAGTTGATGATTATATAGCAGTTCAGGAATCTGTGGCAGATTTCTTCCGATCTCATATAAAGGTTGGCAAAGATAAAACCAACTATTTTGTTGAACACCTACTAAATCATCAGTACTAACAACGTGAACCTTGTCTGCAAGCGAACGTAATCCATTAATCACTCCACTTATATGGCCAACAGAACCTCCACTTTTTACGTTAAACCAGTGATCTGTTCTCAAAAACAAACACACCCATTTTCTTTTAACGATATCAACAATAATAAAATCATTTATTTTTTTAAATAAAATTGATACATTTTGAAAATAATTAAGATAAATAAATACCCACAAAATAATATCTCTAACAATATTTAAAAGGGCTATCCATATCGGCTGATGATTCGCAATTTTATAATTCACGTCAACCCAATACCATTTCCTCACTAGAGAGAGTGCCAAGTAGCATTCCAGTACATCTTTGTAAGAAATTGATGATATATTTTCACAGGAAATTGCTAAATTATCTGTTTTGAAAAACTTTTTTTCAGCCAGAGTAGCTACAATTTCTCTCTTTGTCACTCTTACATTCATACTTTATAAAGTAATATTCTGTGTTTCATAAACTTAGCTATAGTGTATAGTTTATTATATTGTTTTAAGCTTTTCTTGAAATTAGTAAACACAGGGTTTTCATAGTAGGTTTTGTAGCATTTTTCAAATGCCCATTTTGTACAATATAGATCATACCGCCGTTCCCTAAATCTTATGTCAGGTTCATGCTCCGCAAAGACAGGCAAAGCTAAATCAGGATTACGCACCAAATCATCAAGAGAATTTCCGTTAAAGTAGATATTACAAGTTGGGTCGAGTAATTGCCATTTTACATCGAGGTAAACCTCTAGTAAAGCGTGGGAGTCCACTTTCTCAATACCATGTCCCTTGGGATGAGGTTTCATCCAGAAAGCAACCCTTCGTGTTTTGTAACCTTCGCGTTCTAATACAAATTGCAGAACTAATGCATACCCACCGCACCAAGCATAACCTGATTTGATGATGTCTGGCGGAATTCCTGATTCATTTGGCTTTTCTGGACTGATAGTTTGGTAAACCCAATCCATAGCCTCTATAGCCCGCTCCAATCTAGATATTTTTTGGCAGCGTTTCCAGGCTACAATGTACATCATCTTGTCGCTGGCTGGTGGGTAAGAAATCATACCCAGTTTGCAAAACGTATAAATTTCTTGAATTTCAATATTGACAAATCCCAAGTCATCAAGCAGAATGCGAAGTTCGTGATCACTAAAAGCGTTACTGGGAATAGCTGCGACTAGAACTCCTCCCCAGGATAAAACCCGATGACCTTCTTGCAGTATTTGCTCGACATCGCCAGTCTGTTCTAATGTATTATTCACATAGACACAATCAAAAGACTCATTAGATAATGGTAGATGTGCAAAATCAGCATTTTTCAAGGATACTTGCTCTGAATTAAATGGTACTGTAGTAATAAGGTGCTTACTGTAGTCTACATTCGTCACTTCCATCCAAGGATACAGCTTGGCAATCTGATCTGAGCAATAACCAATATCATAGCCTAGACCTAACACTTTTTTTCGATCCAAGGGAAGTTTATTTTGTAGATAAGTTTGAAAAAGATTATTTTTCATTAAATTACCGTTTCTATTTTTTACCAACGCCAATAATACTTCTATTATCCCACCAAACATCTGATGCACCTTCACCAATTATCCTAAATGCCATGTTCATTATATGAATTAATACTGGTCTCACTAAAGCTGCAATTTTTGATTTCAAAGTATCTGAAACAATGAAATTGCTTTTACACACAAACACTTCATTAAATACATTTCTCATAATTTGAGCAAGGCTTTCTCGAGTAAATCCAACTTCATGAGTGAAATCCATATATCTTTCATGTTGAGCAAATAACCAATCCATATTGGGTACATCAATGATAACTAATCCCCCGTGTTTGAGACTATTTCTAATTTGTTCTAGAAAATAAATAATATCATTTTTAGGGATATGCTCCAATACTGCTTTGAGAATAATTAAGTCAAATTCTTCCTTATATTCCTTTAAGTAATCATAGGCATCAATGCATATAATATCTACATTAGGAAGTAATGTTTTGGCATTTTTTACGTCATCTGGTGACAGATCAACTCCATACAAGTTACTAAATCCAAAGCCACTCAAGGCAGACAGCAAGTAACCTCTGTTACATCCTATTTCAAGAATCTTTGCTGAATTTTTATCTAGGTGATTAATATGTCTTAAATAATTGGTTCTTGCATATTTTATAAATCTATTTTTTTTCAGTTTATCATCGTTATCTAAATAAGATATATGGGTTTTGCTATAAGCTAAAAATAGCCTTTTGGTGTAGTTATTTGACATTTAAATATCCTTGTTTACGTCTAGAATGAGTTTTAAGATAAACCATGCTAATTCCTAGCATTAATCCATAGGAAAATATTGAAGAAATGGATGCTCCTACAATTCCCCATAAAGGTATAGTTTTGAAATTTAAGACTATATTGATTACCAGAGCTATACCTGGTGAATAAACTGTGATTAGAGGCATGCCTTGGGCGGCAAAATAATTCATGTAAACTCTATTAATTGACAAAAATAACATCGCAGGTATTAACCAATAAAATGCTGGTATTGTGGGTAAAAATTCTACTCCAAATAAAAAGCGAACAGTTGGTTCAACGAAAAGAATTGCCCAAATAGATATAAATACTATCAACAGACAAACTGCTAGAGACAGCTTTTTTGTCAACCTCCATTTATTCTGGTTATTAGGCATGGCTGATAATTTAGGAAATAATATAGATCCAATGACTACAGGTAACATATATATCATATCTGCTATCATAACGGCTATTGAATAATAACCAGATTGAAGTGAACCCAGCATATATTGAACCATAAACAAGTCACTACGCAACACTAAAAACGTAAAAAATGCTGCCATATAAGCTTTAATTCCATAATTAATAGTTTTTTTAAATAATTTCAATGATGGCAATGGAAGCTTATGGATATATTGTTTTAATTTCCAGGTAACTCCGAATAAGCTAATAATTGTAGCCATCAAGCTAACAAAAAATATAGTTTCTATCGCCACTACTTTAATTAACAATAAAAAACTAATAATACTGAGAGCAATTAGTTTATTGGCTAATTCAATTTTGTTATAGTCTTCTATTTTATATATTCCCAGCAAAATATTTTTGAGGAGCATATAAGCTAATCCAAAGGGAATTCCCAGTAAAGCTAATACCAAAATCAATCCCTGAATTGGCGCTAAATTAGGTTTTATAATAAAAACAAACCCGACTAAAGCAGCGATTATACAACCAAATCCAAAGCTAAGTGCAAGAGTATTACTAACTAGTTGTGGAAGTAATTTTCTATCGCGAGCTACATAGTACGTATTTGACGCATGTAGTCCCAGATTACCTACCTGTATACCGATAGCACCGATAGCTGTAGCTACTGCGTAAATACCTCGTCCCTCTGGTCCTAGTGTCCTAGCTACAATTACAGAAGTCATCAGCCCGATTCCAATTAGAGCAACCCTAGTCGCAAACGTTTCAGCAACTTTGCGGATAAAGTCGGAACGGATTCCCCTGCGATATAACGATCGACATGCCTTAAATTTGCTATAAACAAATAAGCTAAATTCCGAAGCCATAGTTTTTTAGAGTAGATAATTTAGTAACTAGGACACTCGATTATTGGCAAATATCATTAAACAGCAACCTCAGTCAGTAGGTATCTAAAAATAAAAAAATAATTTGCATTTCTATGAAATAAACTTATTCCACCACAGGGCAAAATTTAGCAAATACCAAACTTGTGAACCTCGCCCTTGTTCAATCAAATCCATAACCTCAGACTTATTCAGAAAATCAGTTTGGTCACAGAAGCTATCCAGTTCATGTTTAGTCTTCTCTCCTAAACGCTCAAAGAACCACTCATACACAGGCACACCAAACCCTTGCTTCTTGCGGTCAATCAACTCATCCGCAATCAATCCTCGCACCGATTTCTTAAGAATATGCTTAAGATTACCATTTCTGGTTTTAATTGACTCCGGAATACTCATCGCTAATTCTACAAACTTATGATCCAAAAAAGGTACACGTCCTTCCAAACTAACTCCCATGCTCATTTTGTCCACGCGCATGAGGAGTAGTTCAGGTAAGCGTAGATTCAGATCAAGATAACTCATCCAATTGAGATGAGATTTCTCCCAGGCTTTCTCTTCAAACCGTTGGCGAATCGGCTTGAGTACTTCCCAAGACGTTAGATTAGCAAACGTTCGGCGTAAACGAGGCGAGAGGAGTTGCTGCTTTTGAGCTTCAGTAAATGCTTCAGCCCCTCCCCAGAAAATAGGCACTCCATCCGCACCTCGACGCAGCCACTCATAATAACCTTTTTGCGCTTTCCCTAAAACCTGTAATCCTCCAAGCCCTAAGTATTTTAAGACTCTGGGTAGTGGTAAATCATCATAACGCTGTAGCCGGAGCATTGTTTGCCAAAACGGATAACCCCAAAATAGCTCATCAGATCCTTCTCCTACCTGAGAAACAATCACTCCGTTGTCCCTGGCTAACTTAGACACATAGTATACCGGAACACAGACCGGATCAGCAATCGGCTCATCTTGAAGATATACCATTTGCGGTAGGAAGTTAAGCAGATCATCAATAGTCAGTAGATGCTCATGGTATTCAGCCCCCACCGCCTTAGCCATCTGGTAGGCATAGTGCATTTCGTTTTGATAGGTTTGATAATCTCCCTTGTACCCTATGGTAAAAGTTTTGATCGGTCGCCCTTCTTCCTCAGAAAATAGAGCGGCATTGGTGCTAGAGTCAATCCCCCCGGAGAGAAATACCCCAACCGGGACATCACTCAACTTACGCAACTTAACAGCAGTACGAAGTTCGGCTATTAGTTGCTCGGCAATCTCGGCTTCAGAAACACCCACTAATGGTGTGGTGTGATCCCAGACATCCCAGTAACGATGCTCTCGAATTTGCCCATCTTCCTTTATCCGCAACCAAGTACCCCCTGGTAATTTCTTAATCCCATCAAATAAGGTTTGGGGGGCTGGGGTAGTCAGGAACGAAAGGTAATGATAAAAAGCTTCTTCGTGAACAGCACGCTTTTGATCAGGATCTTGCAGAAGCGCTTTGATTTCTGAAGCAAAGGTGATACGACCGTTATGAATACTGTAATAGAGAGGTTTGATGCCAATGCGATCGCGGATGAGCCATAACTCCCGTTCTCTAGCATCCCAGAGCGCGATCGCGAACATTCCCCGAAACTTGTGCAAACAGTCAATCCCCCACTCCTCAAAAGCATGAAGAATTACCTCAGTATCCGAGTGGTCGGTCTTCCATCGGTGTCCGCCAAGTTTCTCCAATTCACTACGAATCTCAGCATGGTTGTAGATTTCACCGTTGAAGGAAACCCACAATGTGGCATCCTCATTACACATTGGTTGTGCCGCCGCTTCCGATAAATCGATAATTGATAGGCGACGATGAGCCAAACCCACTTTGCCGTCTGGAGCAATCCACATCCCTGCACCATCAGGTCCACGGTGGACCATTGTATCCCGCATCCGGGTAAGGTATTTCTCTGTAACGGTAAAGCTGCTATGGCTGTTGTTGAAAGTTAAGACGCCCACAATCCCGCACATTTATATCATTCTCCTTTTGCTTGGGTATGAGGTGTCACTTGAATTGGTCGGATCATTGAAAAAGTCCTTAATCAAGTTCCTAATTCCGCTTCCACTGCCAAACTAATTTCTGTTGCTTGCACCTGCTGCCATAATGGAATCGACCATTCCCCTCCTTGCTGAATGACACAGGCAAACGCGGCTAACTCTTCTTTCTGACCTTTATTGACCACCTTGGTTTCCATCCCTTTTGCCAGAGAACCGCTAATCGCAAGCTGCTTATAATCAGTTAAGATTATCACCTTACCATCGACAAATACCTCTAACTGTTCCTTAGGATAATCCTTAGTCCCCAGAGCCGTATAGGTAAGAGTCGCCACTGAACCATCGGCAAACGTCATCGTCGCCACAAAATTATCACTACGGCTGTAATGACCCGTTATCGGTGCGATCGCCTGAGCCTTCACCGTCACCACTCTACTACCCGTCAGGTAAGTAAACAGGTCATAAATATGGCAAGCTTCACCCCGATTACGTCCACCTCCCTCCTCTCCATGTACCCAATGATCCAAGGGAATATACCCTGCATTCATCCGGTAATTCAGAATCATGGGGTTGCTTCGGTCTTGAATTATCTCATAAATCCGTCGAGCATAGGGAGAAAAGCGACGGTTAAAGCCAGTGACTAGAATGGGTAAAGACTTATCAGTGGCAGAAGCATAAAATCCTTCTATGTCACTCAGTTCCGCTTTTGTCAATGCCAAGGGTTTTTCAACTAAAACGTGCTTACCTGCCTTCATCGCTGCCAAAGCCATTGAAGCATGGAGATGATGCCGAGTTGTAATAATAACGGCATCAACCTCTGTATCCTGCAAAGCCTGCTGATAATCCGTCGTAGCATAATTAGCCCCAAATTGCTTAGCCGTTACCATCGCATTATGCCCCGTTCGGCTGACAACCGCCTGTAAATGATAGTGATCAGCCAACCCTTGCAGATTCGGTAAGTGCATCCCCTTGGCAAAACTACCCGCACCCACTAATGCTACCCGAATATGCTTTGTCCCCGCAGGTTTAGCTGTCGGATTAGGGACTACTCTAACCACATTACTGGTTTCCTGGGATTGGGGATAGGCAAGCAGTACCATGAGGGGTTTTTCTCCAGGACTTTTGAGTGACTCATAGGCGTCTGTCGCCTGCTCTATCGGATAGATAGCATGAATCAAGGGTTTAACTCGCACTCTCCCCTCAGCGACTAGACGCAAATATTCTGCCATATTCCGGTTTTCTGTCCAACGTACATAGGAAACCGGATAATCTAAACCCTGTTCTTCATAATTATGGTCATAGCGACCAGGACCATAGGACGTCGAGATAAAAAAGTCCAGTTCCTTCTGATAAAAATCAGCCCGGTTGAGATTGAGTCCCACATCCCCAACCAGCACCACTCGTCCCTTTTTGCGGCACATCCGGAAGGCAGTAGAAACCACCTCATCCGAAGGTGTAGCCGCCGTGATAATCACCCCATCAGCACCTAAACCATCCGTCAGCCGTGCCACCTGCTCAATCGTATCCCCATCGTCTGGATGAATACCAATATCCATACCTAGCTGCTGAGCGATCGCAATCCGTTGGCGCTCCAAATCAGTACCTATGACTCTACAGCCATTCGCCTTGAGCATCTGGACAGTAAGCTGACCCAAAATCCCTAATCCCAGCACCACAAACACTTCCCCCAGACTGGGTTGAGCGCGGCGGATACCTTGAAGTGCGATCGCACCCAGGGTTACTGTACTCGCTTCAGCAAATTCCAAGCTTTCTGGTATCGGTACGATCAGATTACGCGGCACGCGAATCACTTCCGCATGGTGAGCGCATTGCGCCCCAGCACAAGCAACCCGATCCCCTGGTTGCAGATCATCAATTCCAGCACCCACTTCCAACACCGTCCCAGCGGCAGAGTACCCAGTCGGCTGACCGCCAGCCAGCTTCCCCTGCACTAAACTGGCAGTACGCGACACCCCCTGGTTAACTGCCATATCGACTACTTTTTTCACATTTTCTGGCTGCTTGAGTGCCCGTTTCCACAGTGGCAGACTACTCATTTTAATACCACTCATTTCCGTACCAATTGAAATGCAGGAATGATTAACCTGCACCAGAATCGTACCTGGTTCAACTTGAGGAACAGGAATCTCTTCGACGATTGCTTGACCCTGGCGAATCAGTACCTGCTTCACCGCCAAATCCCCCGTGTATCAATGACTGTTTTCCCTTGCAACTGTTCTCTATCAATATCCTTAAAAACTTGGTGGTCAACTAGTAGCACGATAATATCTGCCTTCTGGAGTGCCATGTCCAGCTCAACCAGTTGGATATTACCCCAGCTATCAAGACTAGCAGGAAGACTAGGAATGTGAGGCTCTACTGCTAATAGATGTCCTACCGACTCCCTTACCAACTCTCTAACAATTTCCACAGCCGGACTTTCACGCAGATCATCAATATTTGCCTTATAAGCCAATCCTAAACAAGCAATGACCGGGTGCTGGAACTCAGCAGTAGCTGCTTTAACTTGATTAACGATCTGATCCGGTTTACTATCATTAACTTCCCTAGCCGTCCGAATTAGCAGTGCTTGTTCTGGTGCTGAGTGGACGATAAACCAAGGATCAACCGCAATACAATGTCCTCCGACTCCCGGTCCCGGTTGCAAAATATTTACCCGTGGATGTCGGTTTGCCAGTTCTCTGAGTTCCCAGACATCAATCTGCAACCCCTGGCAAATCAAAGATAACTCATTGGCAAAGGCAATATTAACATCCCGGAAGGCATTTTCGGTCAACTTTGATAGTTCGGCGGTGCGGGCTTGAGTCGGGACAATCTCACCCGTAACAAACTGTTGATAAAAAGCCGCCGCTTTAGCCGTTGACGCTGGATTGATGCCACCCACAATCCGATCATTAACAATTAACTCTTTGAGAATTTGACCTGGTAGCACCCGTTCTGGACAATGGGCGATATAAATAGCATCAGCCTCGATATCCGGTCTCAGTTCCCTTAACCAGTCGCTAATAGCCTCAGTGGTTCCCACAGGACTGGTGGATTCCAGGATAACCAAATTCCCCGATTCTAGGTAAGGCGCGATCGCATGTGTCGCCGCTTCAATATAAGAGATATCCGGCACATACCCATCCTGAAACGGTGTTGGTACAGCCAGGATAAACACATCAGCCGAGGTTGGTGACAAACTCGCCGTCAGATTGCCACTGTTGACCGCTGACGTGACCAAAACATCTAAATCTGGCTCATGAATGTGAATTTCACCACGATTGATAGTGTCCACAATCCGAGGGTTGACATCCACACCCTGCACCTGAAAACCCTTGTTCGCCAGCAAACTCGCTGTTGGCAAGCCCACATATCCTAAACCAACGACGCAAACCTTATCCATCTGATTTCCCCACACCAAATTTTAATCATTCTCTCAGTTGGTAGATCCTATCTGAAAGTTGCCTGTAAGATTGCTTTGGTTAATATAGCTTAGATGGAACAAAGGAGTATAGGTTGATTGACAGAAAATACTGAACACAGGCTCAATTAAAATGAGGATAAAATTTCTTTAGTCGATAGTATTCTGTTTTTCCGAATCCACAGTACATCGATCAGACTGATAACAGTTGGACTTTCTGCGCTCGCGATCGCTCTCTCCCTACTCCAACCCAAACAATACCAGAAGCAGCTCACCCTGTCAGTCACCCCGGTTCCAATATCCGTATCTGGTATCCCTGGTATTGATATCCGGCAAGCCAGTCACAAAACGGTAAAACTGTTGAAGAATCATGACGACGAAATCGACGAGATTGAGGTCAAACCAAACTATAACACCCAAACGCAGCAAATCAACATCACCGTGCGATCGCCCGATACCCGTTTTCTCGCTGAAGCCGCCTCCCAAGTCTCTACCCGGCTCCATCAGCAGTTCCCAGCCCCATTAGGTCACGCGATCGCTAATAGTCTATGCCCCATCGAGCTATAAATCAACCAGCCGCAACAGATTCTCGAACAGCTAGACCAACCAATTGCTCAAGTTCGCGACTCCAACAGCATCGATCCCCAACAGATTAGAACCGCTCCCTAGTACAAATAGTAGTACTGGATGCGATCGCCAGTTTTTCTCCAGCCATTAGAGGAGAGGGTGGGCGACCCAACCGTCTGTAGGGGCGGGTTTTACCGATAACATTCTCTTCTTGGACTTTGGACAAAAAAACTACATTTGCGTAACTTTTACGCAAATGTAGTTTGGACTTAATTAAGAGGAATTAATTTGACTATGACCGAAAAGTTCTACTCGTCTTTAACTCCCTCATTTTCTCCAGAGAGATCCGGCTCAGTTTCTCCCCCAAAACAAACATCTAAATAACTTTACTGGAGAGAATTAATAACTCTTTCCAATTCATCGATAAGTCCCCTTCTTGTTACTTTCTCCACAGCATCAATATGAGCATCACTGCCAGCTTTTCCTAAATATAAGTATTTGCTTTTTTTATTATTGTCACTAGCCCTAGGAAAAATCGGCTCAATGGCTTGTAGTTTATAATACCAGTAAATTTTTTTATTTTGCTTCGTCTGATAACGAATCACATGACAATGAGGCGGAGCCACTTCTCCTTCTGAAGCTATTTTTTGGATTTGTCGCTTTAGCTTACGAATAGTCGCCTTGATTTGTTTGACTCTGATCGAGACTTCTTGAGTGGTCTTCAAGGAATTTGGTTGGGTCATTAGCTTACAGATTGAACCACTCCTATATTATAATTAAGTTTGCGTATATTTTACGCTAACCAAATTGCCGGGTGTTTTAGCAAATGACTAATCAAAAATTGGCTGCCGATGTCCAGGATTTCAGAGCGTGGAGAAACCATCTCTATCAAGCTCTTGGTTCGCGCCGCTGTTCAGTCATGGAGTTACTCGATTCTCTTTCATCTAACTTACAAGCTTCTTCAGTCGCTGAACTATCATTGAATCCTTTGTTCCGCCGAGATTATAACAGTTTGTATAAAGGTATTCAAGATTTTTTGCCGACTCCAAGTCATCCCGACTATCCCAAAGCTATTGATGACTTATTTTCGGTAATTTCGGCTACAGTTCCTGACCCCGTTCAGCAGCATTTCTACCTATTTGGAGTAGATGCAACTCCCTGTCCCAGACCTTATTCAGCCACTTTGTCTGACAAAAGCTACATCTATCAACCCAATGCTATTAAAGGAAATAAACCTGTGAACATTGGTCACTCTTACTCGGTAGTTGCTGCCTTGCCAGAAGCTAGTGAAGCCTTCAATGTCTCTTGGACAATTCCCTTGTCTGCACAACGAGTTTCTGCCGATAAAAAAGATGTTGATGTCGCTAAAACTCAATTGACAAAAATCCTGAATTATGAATCAGCTCCCTGGAAACATAAGTTATCCGTTCTCGTAGCTGATAGTCTCTATAGTCAACGAGCTTTTCTCAATCAACAAGTCAATGAAGATAATTTGGTTTCCATCATTCGAGTCAAAAGCAATCGAGTATTCTACCGAAAATTTATCCTCTCAGATTCTCCTAAAAAATCATCGGGTCATCCTCGTTGGTATGGAGACAGATTTGATCTCAAAGATGAGACAAGTTGGGGCGAACCCGATGAAGTCATTCAATCAACCTTGACAACTAAAAGAGGACGGAGCCTGAATCTCAAAATTTCCGGTTGGAATCAACTGTTAATGAAAGGAACTAAAAATTATAAGATGCACAAACATCCTTTTCGATTACTTCAAGTTGTGGTGAGTGATGACACGGGGAAATCTGTCTGGAAACCGATGTGGCTGATAGTAATTGGTTCTCGCCGTCATGAGTTGAGCCTTCAAGACTGTCATCAAGCTTACGGACAACGTTATGATTTAGAACATTTTTTTCGTTTTGGTAAACAAAAATTGTTAATGACTACCTATTTTACTCAGTCGAGTTCATCATGAGGAAAATTGGTTCCAACTGATCTTGTTAGCTTATCTCAATTTGTGGAAAGCCAGGAAATTAGCTACTGTTTTACCCCGTCCTTGGGAGAGTTATTTGACTCAAACTGAATCGCTCAAAGTTACACCCAGCTTAGTTCAACGGGACTTCTATCGAATTATTTCGTCTTTGGGTACTCCGGCTCAATCCCCCAAACGTCGAGGTTATTCTCCCGGACGGATTAAAGGTGAAAAAAAAGAGCCGAGAACCCGCCATAAAGTTATAAAAAAACAGCCATTTTGTCAAAATCAAAAGAGCCAAGTCTTCTAAGCTTTACTCTGTAACCCTCACTCCGTCGGTATTTCTGAGCTTTTCTTCGAGCTGAGATAGAGGAGCCATTTTTTCTTTTTTTATTTGCGTAATATTTCCGCAAAATATATTGATTTTGTCCAAAGTCCAATCTCTTCAAAACTGGTAACTTATGTAAACCCGCCCTGTTTCTGGAGTTGTTCATTAGTGCCAGCGGGTTGCCCCTACCTGACCCCAGGTGTTTTGGCTCATCCCTAACGGGTGCGATCGCGTCCGGGGGAGACTCCTATCTGACCAAATTTCATCCTTGCTCGTTTCCCCTTGCCAATACTACGGGCAAATCCATTAATTTTCTTGAGGAACCCGCATCTTTTGTTAACCCGGATTCAATGGTAACTTGGTGGGTTACGGCGGATTTATTATTGAACGGTTCATTGCCTATATTTAATACCGCCTAACCCACCCTACGGGTCTGGGGAAATATGTATCTTTTTGTAAACCGAACACAACAGTTGCAATTGCCCAATTTTGGCTAAAGCGATTAGGTGACTAGCATTAGAAACCACAATCATTGTTCAGTTGTATTTAATAGGGTTTCTAAGAGATTTACCTCGGCAACTAAATTCTCTGGAGTCTGATTAAAATAAGGGACTTTGTATCGGCTCAAAAGCTGAATAAAATCCCATTTAGAGACCCCCAATAATTCTCCACCTTTACCAGAAGAAATCCTGCCTTCTCGAAATAACTCAATTGCAATCAATTCTCTGATACGCTTTTCTAAGCCAGTTTCCGAGACATCAAGTACCCCAAGTAAATCACGGGGTAAATTTAAACGAACCGTTAATTATTCCATGTTTAAATCTTGATTATTTGCGATCAAATTTTAATCGACGGTGGCAACATAAATCTACACTACCAATTTCTACACCTAATCGCCACAGATTGTAACAGCTAACTGGGATTACTGGAGCGATGTTCTAGACAATTCCTCTACAAATGCCTGATGCTCTGGGCAACCGATTCCCTCCTGTAGCACAGTCAGAACTCGCGACATATCTCCCCGCAACAGTGCCTGCACATCCAACCGTAACCCTGGCAAAAACGGACTACTCAACACCCCTAACGAATCCGGTTGCTGCTGTCGATACTCTCCCTGATCCAAAACATACCAGCGAAACTCCCTATCCTGCACCAACCACACCAGATACTCCCGTACCCCATTGCGCCGATAAGCCTGTAACTTATCATGAAGATCATAAGACACGCTACTGGCAGCAATTTCAACAATTAGCTCTGGCGCTCCTTCCACATAATCATCCTCACTAATCCGCGATCGCCCCCCACTCTCTTCATCTAGCCGCAGCAGCGCATCGGGTTGCGGTTCGTTGTCTAAATCCAGGCGTACCGTCGCATTATCCGCTAATTCAACACCCGGTGTCCCAGCCACATAAACCCCTAACCAGGTCATCACTTGGCTATGGGGTTTACCGTGTCGGTTATAGCGTAGAGGCGATGCCACGTAAACCACTCCTTCAATTAACTCGGCTTTCTTGATATCAGGTATCAGAGAATAGCGTCGCTCAAACTCAGCACGAGTCAAGCGATCGCCATTCTCTAAAGCGGGAATCAGTTGTTGGGCAAGACTACCATAATTCACGATCGCACCTCCAGTAAGCGTCACATCTTCAGGATATCTTTGTCACACAATCAATCCTCTGCTCCATCCATTAGAAGAGAGGGTAGGCGACCCAACCGTCTGTAGGGGCGGGTTTTACCGATAACATGCTCTTCAAAACTAATAACTTATGTAAACCCGCTCTGTTTCTGGAGTTGTTCATTAGTGCCAGCGCCCCGCCCCTACCTGACCCCAGGTGTTTTGGCTCATCCCTAACGGGTGCGATCGCGTTTGGGGGAGACTCCTATCTAACCAAAGTACATTTTCATCCTTGTTCGTTCACCCCTTGCCAATACTACGGGCAAATCCATTAATTTTCTTGAGGAACCTGAATCTTTTTTTAACCCGGAATCAATGATAACTTGGTGGGTTACGGCGGATTTATTATTGAACGGTTCATTGCCTATATTTAATACCGCCTAACCCACCCTACGGGTCACGCTTGATTGGGGTCTATAGGACGGCACATTTTCCCATGATATAAAATTACCTAAAATCTCCATAAAAGTCAATCCCTAATTCTATTTTTTTAGCCGCGATTACCATTTGTTACCCAAATAAAATCAGTAAGAGCTTGCTCAATCTGCTCCGATTCGGCTCCAAATTTCGCCAATAATTATCGGTAAACGGTAGGGGGAATAAATACTTCTGCAGCCAGCTCTAAGCCTGACGCCCCACACCCGCACGCTTATTTTTCGGAGAGGGAAGCCCCACTAACGCGGCGTCTGACAGATCAGTGTAGGTCTGAATTAGCTCAATTTAGGTATTTTAAGTAGCCAATCGGAGTTTCCATTTACACGCTCTGTTCTAATTTCCATTTTCTCCTCCCCATTATCACAGTAGTTACGAAAACTAACGACAATCCGGCAGAAAATTTTGAGCCAAAATCTCTTCTATCTCAAAAGGACAGGATAAGGGAAATGCCGTCTCAGGAAGACCCGTTTCTCGACAGGCATCTCGCACAGCTTTCGGATACACCCTTGCTAATCCCTGCTCCAACTCGCCTCTTAAACTCGGACTATCTAGCAATAGGGCTTCAATTTCATCACGCTGATGATCAATCGTCACTAGCCAACTTTTGCTTTGTTTGTCGGGTTGATATTGCCACTTGAGCAGGTGCATGACTAAAACCTGTAAGCGGCTGCGAAGTTGACGGAGGTCACGCTTGCCCATACTTTCTAGCTCTTCAGCAATATGCTCCACATCAATTTCGGACAAACAGCCTCGCCGCAGTAATTCTACATTTTTACGAATCCAAGCATAGAAGTCCAGATCGTATTCAGCCTCTAGATTCATCGTTCTCATGCTCCAATCAATATAAATCTATTTTCTAGCCGTCGTCTAATCGGCACAATTCAAATTATCGATCAGGCTGTATAAAATACTATTTTAGCTGGTATAAATCCGGCTGGGTATTTGATTTTCCTCTGGAATCAATGATAACTTGGTGGGTTACGGCGGATTTATTATTGAACGGTTCATTTCCTAAATTTAATACCGCCTAACCCACCCTACGGGTCACGGTTGATTGGGGTCTATAGGACGGTACATTTTCCCATGATATAGATAGAATAATGGCTCTCATCCTTGTAGTGCGAGCATCTTGCTCGCTACCCATTCCCAATTTAAATACGTGACAGCTTACACTAGGTCATCCTCTTCTTGACAATTATCGCCATCCACTCTCTTGCAACAGGGTAGCCGCCCAAACAGCGTCATTTGCCTTGAGAGGGGGTACAGGTTCACTCCCATAATCCACAGCTAAGTCAAAACTGGCTCTGTCATAGACTTGGGTGAATAACTCCTGTAAATCCACAATGGGTTCCACATCGGTTGACGTCAAAGGTAGTGGAAAAACTGGAATTTTCTCACGAACCCCAAACCGATACAACTGAGCTAGGGGTCGTTTGTCGCTACGACTGATTAAAATATTGTAATCACTGCGTGGTCTTTCTCCCAAAATTAGCATTGGCTTTCCCCCCCTCAACAAATCAATTTCGACTAAATGGGTAAAACTGCCTAAAACCTCTAGGCGTTTGCGAGAATAAGCCTGACGCCCCACACCCGCACGCTTATTTTTCGGGGACAGGATTTCTATGGCTGTCACCACCGCCCCGGTTCCAATTTCTCGAATTTCTAAATAACTCTCCCTGACTTCTTCCGGCATCGGTATTTTAACCGTTACAGGTTCATTTTGAGTTAACACAGTCGCCGTTGATGAAGTCGTTGATGAGTTCTGATTTGGGGTTGAACGTCTAGACACAACAGCCACATCAGGAAGTCCGACTAACGCGGCGTCTGACAGATCAGTATAGGTTCGTTTTTCGACAGCGACTCGGTATTTAGGGCGCAGTTGTGGACCCAAAAAATCGGCTAGGTTCACGATTAACCGACTATGAACCTCCGCCCATAATTCGGAATGTTCTAAATAAGGGTCCATGCCCGGAAAGGGAGAAGGCATCTGAATGACCTCAACGTAGGTATTTTAAGCAGCCAATCGGAACTTCCATTTACACACTCTGTTCTAATTTCAATTTATATCATCCTTCATCACCCAAATGGAAAGTTATCTCTTCCAATCCCCGTCCTCACGAAGTAGGGCTAGGTTGATGAACCTTCTGTCTCCATCTGAGAATTCGGCCAAAAGTCTTCGCACATCACCTGCTCGAAGGAAAACGGACAAACATCAGGAAACTGTTCATCGGGTAAATCCGTTTCCGCGATCGCCAAATCCCTGGCTTCAAGCCAACTTTCCTCCATCGCTTCATCTAAGCGGGATTTCAACCCTGGATTACGCCGTAGCAGCTTGGCAATCGCCGTTCTTTGCACCCGAATCGTCGCTCGCCAACTGTTCGTTTGTTTCCAATATTGAACTTGCCACTTCAACAAGTGAGCGATCAACTGAATCAATCGAGATTCTAGTTGATCGTAGTGACGATTCCCCAAGTCTTCTAACTCCTCAACCAGATGACCCAAATCCAACTGCTCAAACCTACCCTGACGGAGTAAATTCGCTTGATTGAATGCCCAACTATAAAAATCCCGTTCATAAAGGGCTTCTCCTGCCATTTTATCCTCCCTATTATCACAGTAGTTAAGAAAACTCACCCCCTCTCCCCTGGTGGGAGAGGGGCTGGGGGAGAGGGGGTTTCAGCTTAAGTTGACACCACCATTTTAGCTATGCCAGTCCAGTAGAACTCCATATCCCTACCCCATCAACAATGGCACCAGAGTTGCTGATTTTCCATGTTAAGTCTAGAAAGATTTGATTGATATCAGCCATTGAATTCACTCTCATGACGCTACAGCTCGACGCTGTATGCTAATGGTAATCATGCTCGCTCGGTGTAGGAGAACTATGGAATTGACGCAAAATACAGAACTGAGAACGATTGAGGATGAAGATGAAATTTCCTTACTCGATATTATTCAGTTTTTCCGCCGCAACTGGCGGTTTATGGCATGGGGAACCCTGGGACTATCAGCCGTCGCGATCGCGCTCTCCCTGTTGATGCCCAAACAATACCAGAAACAGCTCACCCTGTCAGTCACCCCGGTTCCCATCTCGGTGTCTGGTATCCCTGGCGTTGATATCCAGCAAGCCAGTAACCAAACCGTGAAACTGTTGGAGAATCATTACGACAAAATCGATGAAACTGAGGTTAAACCCACCTATAACACTGAAACCCAGCAAATCGACATCACCGTGCGATCGCCTGATACGGGTTTCTTAGCTGAAGCTGGCTCCCAAGTCTCTACCCTGCTCCAGCAGGAGTTTCAAGATACATTAGGTAAAGCGATCGCCAATAGTCTCTTCAGCACCGAGCTGGAAATCACCAAACAGCAACAAGTTCTCGAACAGCTCGAACAACAAATTGCTCAAGTTCGTGACTCCAATATCATCGATCCCGAACGGATTAGAACGACTCTCAGGCTGGAGGCGCTAGAGACACAACGGGCAGCTGTTCTGGCTCGCATTGCCAGCCTAGAATTTGATAAACAGTATCTGGAACCCGCCCAGAAGAATCTAGCGGAGTTTACCTCTCAAATTATTTCTATCCAACTCTTAAGCGAATCCAAAGTTGAACCGACACGCTCCCTAGTACAAATCGCAGTACTGGCTGCGATCGCTAGTTTCATGGTTGCCATCCTGGCTGCGATTATCCGCGATCAAGCCAGACGCCTCAAGGATGAGTTATCCCAGAAAAAGTAGCTCCGCTTAGGGAACTAAAGTTCCCACTACGAACCTTTTGTGCAACTGATAGGCTTGTCTGTGGGGAACAAAAGTGATCCTAGCCAGGACGTTAAAGCCAATGTATCATACCTTGTTGCAGCCAGTATTGCCTTAGAGGTGCCGTTCATGCCCCAAAAAAGGCTCTTTCCTTCCGCATATCGATTGGGACAACTCGGACTCGATGGATTTGTAGCTTGGTCAGCTTGTAGCCTTGCTTTTTGGTTCCGCTTTGATGGTCAGATTCCCGCTTCTCACCAAACTCTGGCTGGGATGGTGCCCCTATTGGCGATTCCAGGGCGTCTGCTGTTGCACGCCATGTTTGGTCTGTACAAGCAAGTCTGGCGTTTATTTGGACTGAAAGATGCCACCACCCTTTGCCAGTCGATCACCCTCTATTCCTTACTGCTTCTAGTCATCACTCGCTTACTGATTCCCCGCTTTACCTCCTTTTCGGGAATTCCCTTGGGTGTGGCGGTGATTGACTGGAGTTTTTGTGTGATGGGGATGATCGCCCTACGCTACGCCCGTCGTCGATTGGTTCGGTATCACCCACGCGATCGCACAGCTTCACCCAAAGATCCCCAGCGGGTACTATTAGTCGGTGCGGGGCGGGCAGGATCACAAATTGTCCAGGAAGTCAACCAAAATCGCCAGCTTAACTTAGAAATTCTCGGCTTTCTGGATGATGATCCCACGAAGATAGGACGTAAAGTGGAGGGTATACAGGTTCTCGGTACGACATCCCAGCTTGTACCCATTGCCAAACGCCTCAACGCCGATGAAGTGCTAATTTCTATGCCCTCGGCTAAGGCATCCCAAATCCGTAAATTGGTGGATCTCGCCCAGGGTAGCGCCCTGAAACTGAAAGTGTTACCGGGACAAGCCGAACTGTTGTGCGATCGCTCCCTGACTCCCCAAGCTAGACCCATCCAAATCCAGGATATCCTGGGACGCCCGGAGATTAAACTGGACTTTGCCGATGAATTTAATCAGCAATTTCCCTCCGCGCGATCGCAAGTCTATCAGCGCACGGTTCTAGTTACGGGTGCAGGCGGTACGATTGGTTCAGAAATCTGTCGCCAGCTTGCCCGTCTCGAACCCCACCACCTCCTATTACTGGGACGCGGGGAAAATAGCATTTTCAACATTGAGCAAGAATTGCGCCGCGATTTCCCCAACCTGAAGGCGACACCAATTATTGCCGATATCCGCCATCAGCGTCGTATCCAGAACATCTTCCAAACCTGGCAACCGGAAATTGTCTTCCATGCGGCGGCTCATAAACACGTTCCCTTGATGCAGCATAACCCCACTGAAGCCCTAGAGAACAATGCTTTAGCGTCGGCTCACCTAGCACAACTGGCGGAACAACAGGGTGTAGACACGTTTGTCCTCATTTCTACCGACAAAGCCGTTGATCCCTGTAACTTTATGGGTTTAAGTAAGCGGTTAGCCGAACTCCTGGTTAAAGCGTGCGCCGCCAAAAGCCAAACCCGCTTTCTTGTGGTGCGCTTTGGCAACGTTTTAGGGAGTCGTGGTAGTGTGATCCCAATTTTCCAGGCACAAATTGCCAGAGGGGGTCCTGTTACCGTCACTGATGCCAATATGACTCGTTATTTCATGACCACTCCTGAAGCCTCTCAGCTTGTGATTCAAAGCCTTGCGGTGGGAGAATCCGGTCAAACCTTAATCCTGGATATGGGTCAACCTGTAAAAATCTTAGACTTGGCACGACAAATGATCCAGTTAGCGGGTTTCATGCCAGAACTGGACATCCCAATTAAGATTACCGGATTGCGTCCTGGAGAGAAACTGCATGAATCCTTAGTGAATTCTCATGAAAAAGTGGCGCAGACCGATCATCCTAAAATTTTGGAAGTGTCCAGTCCATTGCCATCAATTGAAGCTTTCCTAACCGTTATTAAAACCCTCTCAGAGACAAAAAATAATAACTTGCCTGCTGATCAGTTATGGTTACTGTCACAAGATTTTGTCTCGATTCTAGAATCATCCAAAAAATTAATAATTCAGAAGAAATAGAAAAATATAAATAAATGGAAATATTCCGTCTGTGAAGCCATCTGCCGTCTGCCTTTTTGTGCTAGGAACAATCGGCGTCACCAACGAATACGCTCAAATCCCGATCATCTTGGGAAAACCCTTGTAACTTGGGATTGAAGACTGAGTGAGCTTGAATCTGTACCAAATACCAGAGGGTTTGTTGTGTACTATTGAACTGAAAAGGCTGTTCCTCATCCGGCGCCTCTAACTGCGCTTCAACAGTTGCCAGGGGTTGAGGTAAGTTCTGTAAAACTTTGGCTGAAAACTCACTCATGTCTGTCAAACTGTAGACAGATATCTGGAAAGATAGAGGCTGAGCCTGAGAATAGTCAGGTCTAGGAGCTTGAACCGTAAAGTCTAAGCGATCGCGCCGTTCACAACTCTTGGCGAGAAATGTACAATTTTTATCACACCACCGTCCAGCCCGCCCTGAATTTGTTTCCCAATCATACATATTTCTCGACCACCCTATACCCAGATTAGATTGTACAGGGGGATAAAAGACTTGGGTACTGATCCAACGAGTGCCATCAGGTTGAGCCGTTGAGAAGGATAGTTTATGTTTCCTAGGTAAATACCGATTCCCATTTGCGAGGGGCAATCCGAGTTCAGCCTTATCATTCACCGTAATCCGGAATTGATTGTCAGACTCCATAAAATCTACGCTTATGGGTTTCTCGACGGGATAAGTGGTAAAAACTGAATAGGTTTTTCCCTCTGGCGTGGCGAAAGCTGCCAGCTTGACAGAGGGGGCTAACCAACGCATTAGACTTGAACTAGGCTGTGTCAAATTAGCTTCAAATGGAAATCCGCCAAAGCTAAAGATCAACGTACAAAAGAAAATTAAAAACAGGCAAATCCCTGCTAACCCGGAAAAAGTCCCTCTAAAAATAAAACCTGTTTGACTCACCAACCCTTCTTTTTGCCACCAGAATTGATCCAGTCTTTCACGCCACTGATGTTGAGGCTTTTTGGCTAATCTACTCCCTACCTCACCATCAAAGTTAGGTTTAATAATACCGACATAATTTGGGTTTGTAGTCTGCACTTTAGTGCCACCAGCGCTTAAACGCTCATGACAAACATTTAATTCAGAGTGGTGAATCACTGGTAAGTAGTTTGATTGGGAGTAATCGGAGCAAAACGGTAAACCAGCTAGAGTTCCCCAGAAAAGAGCGTGCAGGTAAAAAACTGGGCGGATATAGTAAATTTCTTGTACCAGTGACGGGATAATAAAAGAACTCAGTGCCAAAAGGAACAGTAATTTGCCTCTAGGCAGCAAACAGGAATTTTGCCAGACTGTTACAGCAATCAGACTCAAAATACCCAGAACAAGTAAGCTGTGTAGTAACCCAAGTTCTACCAGCATTTGCATTAATAAGTTGTGAGCCGTATCCAACACATACGTCATGTTGTGTTTTGACCCATAGTCTGAAATCACTTGGAACCAACTCGCGTATCCATGTCCCCAAATCGGTGCTTCTTTGAATATCTCCCACCCCGCTTTCCAGATGTCCAGTCTTGCTGTATCCAAAGATAAAGGATTGGCTCTCCAGTTATAGCCAATGGACTGAGCAATGTCCTGTAAACCCTCCTGATGGTTAAAAAGAGAGTAAAGAACATTGCCTAAAACCGCCAACAAGATTCCCCCAAGTGCCAAGATAGAAAGGCTTCTGCGTTTCAAACCACAAGCTAAACAATAAAAGAGGCAGATGGTCACATAAACCATACAGAGCAACAGTCCGCCCCGTTGCTGCGTAGCCAGAACGCCTAGAACCAATAAAGCAGAGATTCCCGCCCCAATCAGCCGACTTGCCCAAGTCGATGCTGCAATCGTTGCCCATAAAGTAATGGCAAGTCCGGATGCTAAATAGGGCCACACCCAACCGGGATTGCCAAAAATTTGAGTTAGCCGTTCAAACCCATAAGCATTATGCAGTAAGCTCTTGGGCAACGCCTGTTCAATTCCCCACCCAATACACCAAAACCCAACCCCCGTAACCACCACAGGACCAAAAACTACAGCCCCGAAGAGTAACTGCCAACCCCGACGCACAATCCGGGCAATCAGAAACGCTAGGGTTCCTATCATTGCTGCTGTCAACAGCATAAAAAATGTCCGTAACCCATAGTGCTGAGTGATACTCGCCTGCAATAGGCACTCCAGTTTAGTGGCTATACCTGGAACAATTCGACAGGGTATCCAAGATTGATTGGGTGTGTGAAAGATAGACCAAACTGCCCGTAATCCCATCACACCCACTACACTTAGCCACACGAAACTCAAGACAACGCTCTCACCCCGTCGAAATGACCAATCGCGTCGCTGGAGTGTTTTGCCAAAACTCAAGCTACCCGAAAGAATACCACTCAACAGCGCTATTCCCACCAGCTCAGGTATCGCGGGGAGAGTATGGTCGGGATTGATGGGAACAAGCAAATGGAATACGATAACGATTCCTAATATCAATCCCATGCTAAGCGGCTGCCATCGTAATCTAGGCTGACTCACTTGATATACCGTGTATTCGTTAAGACAGTGCTAGTTTAGTTTATCCTACCCTAAGAGAACCTCTGAAACCGGATGTTTTGTTCACTTCGGCAACTTATCTCGCCTTGTCGGAACCTGATATTACCCAGAAAGGTCAATCGGTGAAGCAGTCGCGTGTAGCAACTGTGATTTATTTGGTAGTGTTTTAGTGTGGTGTGTGAATTGAACAGCGACGCGATTAGCGTGAGCTGATGTCCTCTAGAGGTTACTAAAACCGTACTGGTGTGATGAGTGAGATTGCGATTTCATTGACAAATGTCTCCAAATGCTATAAATGCTATAACCGTCCCCTAGATAGACTCAAAGAAATAGTACTGCCAGGAAAAAGCCGCGCCCAAGAGTTTTGGGCATTGCGCGACATTAACCTGGAAGTCGCCCAAGGTGACACTCTGGGCATTGTGGGGCAGAATGGTTCGGGGAAAAGTACCCTGTTGCAGATCATAGCCGGAACGTTGACACCAACAACAGGTGAGGTTTGGCTGAATGGTCGAGTTTCCGCCTTGCTGGAACTTGGAAGTGGGTTCAACCCAGAGTTTACCGGACGGCAAAATGTCTTTTTTAATGGTCAAATTCTCGGATTGAGTCGGGAAGAGATAGCCGTGAAGTTTGATAACATTGCAGCTTTTGCTGATATCGGCGATTTTCTCGACCAACCGGTCAAAACCTATTCTAGTGGCATGGTAGTCCGCCTCGCCTTTGCTGTGGTAGCGAATATCGATCCCAGTATTCTAATCATAGACGAAGCCTTAGCCGTCGGTGATGCTCGGTTCCAAGCTCGTTGCATGAAACGAATTCGTCAGCTTAAAGACCAAGGAGTGACTATCCTTTTTGTTTCCCACGATTCAGCTAGCGTTAAAATGCTTTGCACTCGTGCTGTCCTGATGAATTATGGCTCAATCATTGATGTGGGTCAACCCAAACCAGTTATTGATCATTATACGGCGCTATTGAGTTCCGACAACCCCCGTAGCAATCAAGAGATTCTTTCGACTAGGGAACGGCTAGAGTTCAATCATTGCCAACCTGAAACTCAATCCAACCCAACTATACCTGGATTACAGGAACACAGACATGGAAACCGACTCGCTGTCATTCATGAGGTCAAAATTACCAATATCTATAACCGCCAAGTAGAGACGATAGAAACGGGTTCTCAGTTTAACATTAAAGTCAAGTTAGCCGTTAATGCCAAGCTCTCTGATCTCATTGTCGGCATTTCTATTCGGAATTTAATGGGGTTGGTTATGTATGGTACGAATACTCAGTTATTAAATTGTCAATTACCCTGCCTTGACATTGGACAAGACTTGACCGTAGAATTTCAACTCCCGTGTAATTTGCATAAGGGAATTTATACGGTAACTGTCGGAGTGCATTCTCAAGAAGGATTGAGTTATGACTGGATTGATGATTTAGTTGTGTTTGAAGTGATTAATGGAAATCATTGTGAAGGCGTTGTCGATTTGCAAGCTGATGTCCAGGTAAAAGCTGATGCAGTTTTTTGTCTGGCTCAATAAGTTAATGAAATTACCCGAATGAACTCTCAATTATTCCTAAATCGTGAGTAATCTGTTCGGCATGTAGATTGAGATAACTCAATCCCCAGGAAGGCAAAAAGCAACAGGAGATACACAATATTAAGTGCGTTTTAGCTTATGATTGAAGCAAACAACCCAGAAATTAATGTTGATGAGTTAATGGAAAAAGTGCGGGAAGAAGTAGCCAAACGTCAAACTAAACTGTTCAGTAAAGAAAACGTAAATCGGCAACCTAGCATTGGCATTAATCCTCTTCTTGCTCACCAGATACAAGCCTTTCTCAATAACGCCGAATCTAAGTCTCAAGTTCGCACAGAGTTTCCCGAAAAGCTGAATTGTTTTCCGTTTACACTCAGTAGACGATTACAGAAGTTCGTTTTAAGACTGTATGCCTTTCTGTTCAAGGAACAACGCGCTGTCAATTTCTCTTTAATTCAAGCGCTAAGAGAATCTTTTACACTAAATCAGCAGTTGAGTGAGCAAATTGCGGCTCTTCAAGCTCAACTTCAGTTGATTGATGAGCGTTATATCAAAAATCACATCGACATCAAAAATGATTTGGCTCAACAGCAGCAACTTATTAATTGTATTTTAGATAAGGGTAAACAGGGTAAATACCGATTGTCTGAACTATTGAAGTCAGAACAACTGCAAAGTTTTATCAATGAAGAGAAAAGGTTAGTTGATTCGTTTTATGTTGCCCTAGAAGACAAATTTAGGGGTAGTCGAGAGGAAATTCTTGAGCGATTAAAGGTTTACTTGCCACGAATTGAACAAGCTAAAATTGGCACCCAAAACTTGCCTATTCTCGATCTAGGCTGTGGGCGGGGGGAATGGTTAGAGTTGTTGCGAGATACAGGATATGTGGCACGCGGGTTAGATATTAATCAGGTGATGCTATATCAGTGTAAGACTAAAGGTCTAAACGTTATTGAAGCTGATGCATTGACTTATCTGAAATCTCAACCCGATGCGAGCCTGGGTGCGGTGACAGGATTTCACTTGATTGAACATTTACCTTTTCCTGTTTTAATAAACTTGATTGAGGAAAATGTTAGAGTCCTCCAGTCAGGAGGGTTAGTAATTTTTGAAACTCCAAATCCTCAGAATGCCTTAGTGGGAACGCATAATTTTTACATTGATCCGAGCCACCTCAAACCCTTGCCTAGTGCATTGGTAAAATTTATGCTAGAACACAGTGGATTCGAGCAAGTGGATATTATCAATCTCCATCCTTATGACGAATCGTTTAAACTGAGTGGTTCTCCAGTGGCAGAACGCTTTAATGAGTATTTTTATGGTGCACAAGATTATGCAGTGATTGGGTATAAACCATGAAACCCCTCGCTATAGTAACACCTTGGTTTGGTAAAAATCTAACAGGAGGAGCCGAGCAACAAGCTTGGCAAGTGGCTACCCGTTTGGCGAGTCGGGGGCATAAAATTGAAGTGCTAACCACCTGCTGTCGTTCCTTTCATGATGACTGGGCGGTGAACCACTTTAAAGCTGGAGTCAGTCGGGAGGCGGGGTTACTCATTCGGCGGTTTCCAGTGACTCGTCGCGATCGCGTAGCGTTTGATCAGGTTAATCGGGTTATGCTAAGTTTACCCCCTTGCCAACTTAAACCAGGGGTTAATCCGGTTAAATCTGGGGAATCGGCTATTTTCTCCTCGGAAAATATTAATTCCCCCAAATTGCTGAATTATTTGTCCAAAAAATCCCAAAGCTATCAAGCGTTTCTATTTATTCCTTATCTTTATGGCATCATCTTAAACGGATTGCCCCTTGTATCCAGCAATGCTTTTTTGCAGCCCTGTTTACATGATGAAGTTTATGCTTGTTTGCCGGAAATTGAAAATATTTTTCATCAGGCAAAGGGTTTATTATTCAATAGCGACGGTGAAGCTCAACTGGCGATACGATTATATAGTGCCGGGATTATTCCCAAAAGTTTAGTCGTTGGGGAAGGCATAGAAGTTAATCAAAATCAGCCTAAAAATGTTGTAACCGATAGGGGTTCAATGGAGCCTGCGACACTTGTAGAGACGTTCCGGTGGAACGTCTTCCGGTGGAACGTCTGGAAGCAAGAAACTAGGGGGGATAAAGAGAAGAAAATAGCAGGTATAAACGGAACCAACTATCAACAGTCTAATCCTATCGGCAAATTCCCTCTCCCTCAAGAACGCTTCATTCTTTATTTGGGGCGTCGTGATCCTACAAAGAATACCAATTTTTTAGTGACGTCTTATCTAAAATTCAAGCAGAATTATTTAGATTCGACATTAAAATTAGTCCTGGCTGGTTCGGGTAATCAATCATTTGATCACTCAGAACAGGGTATCATTGATTTAGGTTTAGTGGATGAGCAGCAAAAAGCAGCATTACTTACCAACTGTATCGCTCTATTTCAACCCAGCCGTAACGAAAGCTTCTCTCGTGTGATGATGGAAGCCTGGTTTTACGGGAAGCCTGTGGCGGCTAATCGAGACTGTTTAGCAACGGCGATGGCAGTGGAATCTAGTCAAGGGGGTTGGTTAGCCGGCAGTGAGGTAGAATGGGCAGAATTATTTGCTCAAATTAACCAGATGGGAGCAGAGGAACTGGTAACCTATGGGAGGAGGGGTCAAGCCTATGCCAAAGAACATGCCGTATGGGATAAGGTTATTCAAAGGTATGAAGTCGCCCTAGGATTATCTCACCCGGTTAAAGTCTGTCATTCTGAACGTAGCGATAGCGGAGTGAAGAATCTCACCAGATGTTTCCCTACATGGAGCTTGTTCTCGAAGGTTGTGAAGGGTTGGGCGAACCATGACAAAAGCTCGGTTACCTGCAGCGAAATCTATACACCCGTCAAACAGCATCTACAGCCAACCAGACGCGGAAAGCTAAAGGAAATCCATCAACTCCTTCCCAATCTAGCTTATGGTGATGCTATCTCGAATCAAGCACTAGCCATTCGAGATTATCTGCGTCGCTGCGGTTATCAATCCGATATTTTTGTCCGCTATATTGATGAGCGAGTTGCCCATGAAGCCAAACTATTTAACCCAAATGACATTAGTGAGCAAGCTGGGATCATCTACCACCACTCGATTGGATCAGAACTCACCGACTATGCGATCGCGCATCCTGGCTCTAAGTGCTTAATTTATCATAATATCACACCGGCAGAATTTTTTCGCCCCTATAGACCTGACTTTGCTCAGCTGCTGGAAAAGGGACGTGCTGAACTCAAGCAATTGGCTCAATCTTTTCCTTTATCCGTAGGCGATTCTGCCTATAATGCAGCGGAACTCGCAGCAGTTGGGTTTCATCAACCCGGAGTTTTACCCATCGCCGTAAACCCAAGCAAGTGGGATATGCCCGCAGATGCTACGTTGATGGAGCAATTGCAGGATGGCAAATCAAATTTACTCTTTGTGGGTCGTATCAGCCCAAACAAATGCCAGATTCATCTAGTAGAATCATTCTACCATTACCTGACGATGGATCAAGATGCGAGGCTAATTCTGGCTGGATGGGGAGATGTGAATGATCCGTATTGCTGTCATCTTCTGGATAGAATACAAGCACTCGGTTTAAAGGATTATGTTTTAGTTTCAGGACTGGTTAGCTCGGATCAATTGCTAGCCTTTTACCGAACAGCACATCTATTTTGGTCGATGAGTGAACATGAAGGGTTTGGTGTTCCATTAGTGGAAGCACTATGGTTTGATGTTCCGGTTTTGGCAAATAAGAGTAGTGCTGTCCCGGAAACATTGGGCGAAGCGGGAATTCTGTTTACCAATAAAGATGATTTGGTTCAGGTTGCTGCTTTAGCCAAGTTAATGGTCAAAGATTGGAGATTGCGAAAGACTATAATCAAAGCTCAACAGAAAAGACGAGATAGTTTTCTCCCAAATGAAGTGAATCAAAAGATACTTAATCTATGTGTTGAATTAGAAAATCAATAAATCTTTATCAATGAACCAAATTATTAGAGCGGCAAAAAAAATTAAACATAAACTTCAAAACTCATCAAATAGAACAGGAAACACTGTCTTTCCTTTGAACCCCGAATTACCTCTGCCTGAAGGAGTGAGTGAGACGGAACTCCGGGATTATTTAAAGTCGGTTTTAGTCGCTGATGCTCCTCCTCAAGAAATGGCGAATTACTGCAACCAAGACTTTAGACGATTTGTGTATACCTACGGATTAGTCCGGGATTTATCGGGTAAGTGCTTAGAATTAGGTGCTAACCCCTATTTCACCACTCTGCTGCTCAAAACATTTACTCAACTCGAATTAGTTTTAGCCAACTATTTTGGTTCTCATATTAAAGAGGACATTGTCCAAGAAGTAGGCTACACAGATTTTTACACAAGCAAACATTGTTCCCTAAAACTTGAATCGTTCCATTTCAACATAGAAACTGAAAAATTCCCATTTAAAGATGGTGAATTTGATGTCGTTCTATTTTGTGAAATTATCGAACACTTACTCATAGATCCGGTCGCCGTTATCCAGGAAATCAAACGAGTATTAAAGCCAAATGGTGTGCTAATATTGACAACTCCCAATGTCAGCCGTTTAGAAAACGTTAGTAAAATGATTGCTGGGGCTAATATTTACGACCCCTATTCGGGTTATGGTTATTATGGCAGACACAATCGAGAATATAATAAGCACGAGTTGAATTTGTTACTGGATTATATGGGTTTTACAATGGACTCGATGTTGACGGCGGATGTTCATAAAAACAATGCCAATCATTACTGTTCAGTCGCTCAATTAAAACCTTTTTTGAAGCATCGAGAACTGGATTTAGGTCAATATATTTTTGTGCGAGCAATAAACCAGCAAAAAGCCAGGACGAAAAAGCCTGCTTTTTTATACCGGAGTTATCCTGACGATCAGCTAGAGTAATGCCTAAAGTCGCCTTTGTTGTTCAACGCTGCGGATTAGAGGTTAATGGGGGAGCAGAATCCCTTTGCCTTAAAATTGCCCAAAGGATGTCTAAGTATTGGGATTTAGAAATCCTGACAACTTGTGCTTTGGACTATATGACGTGGCAGAATTACTATTCGCCAGGAATTTCAGACGTATTGGGTGTCAAAGTGCGGCGGTTTCCGGTAGCAAAACCCAGAGATATTGCCAGTTTCAATCGGTTATCTGATAAAATTTACTCTCGGCTCAAAACCGTCTCGCTAAAGGAGCAGGAAGCTTGGATGCAAGCTCAAGGACCTTGGTCACCTGACCTGATCAACTATGTCAAAGCGTGTCAAGATGAGTATGATGCGTTTATCTTTTTCACGTATTTATATGCGACGACTTATTTTATCTTACCCTGGGTGGCTCAAAAAGCGTATTTAGCGCCTTTAGCTCATAATGAGTGGACGCTATATCTGAGTATGTGGGATGGGTTATTTGAGAAACCGCGTGGGTTTATCTTTAATACGCCGGAAGAACGGGATTTGCTCCAAGCCCGCTTTCCTCATGCTAACTGTGAAGGAGCAATTGTGGGAGTGGCGGTAGAACCCCCCGATGTTTATAGTACAGCAGCGTTTCGGCACAACTATAAGATTGACGAGCCATTTTTGTTGTATATTGGCAGAATCGATCCGTCTAAGGGATGCGAGGAGCTATTTCGCTATTTTATCGAGTTGCGATCGCAGGAGACAAAACCCAGAAAGTTAGTCTTACTGGGAAAGCCCACTATGCCGATTCCTCAGCATCCAGATATCCTCGCTTTGGGGTTTGTGGATGAGCAAACTAAGTGGAATGCGATCGCGGCTTGTGATACTTTAGTTATGTCATCGCCTTATGAAAGTCTTTCCCTGGTTTTGTTAGAAGCTTGGGCTTTGGGTAAACCTGTTTTAGTTAATGGGCAATGTGATGTTTTAGTGGGACAGTGTAGGCGGGCGCAAGGGGGACTTTGGTATAAGAATAAGGATGAATTTATCGTGGCTGTAGGCATGATCCAAAACTCCGTCAGCTCTCAGTTGGGATTACAAGGGCAACGCTTTGTCAAAAGCCATTATGTTTGGTCTAAGATAGATTGTGATTATTTAAGTATAATTCCTCAAGATGACTGCTATAACTAAAATTAATAAGCTGTACCGAACCAAAGTTAAACCATTTGCTTCATTCATTATTGCATTGATTGTATTGATTGTATATTTTTACTATTCTTTTGCAAGTCATAGAACTCCCACAGGTGATGAGCCTCATTATGTCTTAGCGACTATCAGTCTAATCAAAGACCATGATCTCAATCTCCTTAATAATTATATCGAGCAAGATTATCTGGATTTTGGTCAATATGCTACTTTAGACATGCATGTGCGAGAATATCAAAAAGGTATCTTATTTCCTGTACACAGCTATTGGTTTAGTTTATTGCTCCTCCCATTCTATCTAATTGCTGGACTGCCCGGTATATACTTTTTTCTGGCTTCGCTTTTAGCGGTTAGCATATATCTAATCAACAAAATAATGTGTTTTCTATTAGCCCCAGACAAACAGTACTTGGCTTACGGAAGTTCTTTAGCCTTTGCCTTTATTGTACCTTTTGCCAGTTCTTCAATTACCATCTATCCCTCCGTACCGGGTACAGTATTAGTTTTACTGAGTTTATATTTTTATTGTAAGTTCTTGAGAACAGACAAAAGCGCTTATTTAGGGTATTCGCTATTAACCATAGCTACGCTGGAATTTTTGCATCACACTTATTTAATTATTTCAGTCGCCTGGGTTATTTATCTAGTTTTAAATCATTACAATAGACTCAGTAAGCGTGATTTTTTTGCCGTTGCACTTGTCTACCTCCTATGGATAGTGACTCCCTATTTGTTTGGGGGAGATATATTCGTGGGTTCACAAAAGGGCAACTTTATTAATCCCCAAACATTCTTTAATCAATTTTCTTATCATATGTTTAATTTGGAAGTGGGACTAATTTCCAATTCCCCTGTATATTCATTAATCTTCGCTATCCCAATTATTTTAATAGTTTTACGTAAAAAAGTAAACGTATTATCTATGCAAGCTTTGCAGATAGCCTATGTTTCTGTATTATGCTTTTACTCCTTTATACAGCGCTTCGCGCTGCTATGAGGTACAGTAACAACAATGAGCAAACCAATTTCTTAAATGTTTAGGATTGATTAAATCAAGAGCTACAGCCAAAATTTTATCAATCATAGAACTGGTAGTAGGAGTAAAGCCCAGCA
>NZ_JAVKBY010000113.1:0-4108 GCF_040222985.1 Coleofasciculus sp. F4-SAH-05 | reverse complement strand
ACTCCTCAACATTTCCCCCTCATCCCCTAACCCCAACTCCGGTCCCCTCGTTCCCCCCTACCCCCCTCGTTCCCCCTGCTACAAGAGGGGGGAGGACAGAGGATGCGAGAGCTTTTGTTGCATGGGGGAGGACAGAGGATGTTTCACTTTTGTTGCAGGGGGGAGGAGAGAGGATGCGAGAGCTTTTGTTGCAGGGGGGATTTAGGGGGATCAAACGTATCTCATAAGAGCGGAAAGTGCTGTATCTGTTCCGTCTTCGCTTTGATTACAATTCTTAAAAAAGTCCGATCAGCAAAGAAAAATGCATTCTGGTTCTGAGTTAAAAATAGAGTCATAGTCAAACATAACAAAATCAAGATTATGGCTAATAAAAAAGCCAAGGTTACTGACTTGAGCGGTTGTAAAAGTAAACATTAGTAATTCAGTTAATTGTTTGTTTCTAATATCCGGCTTTTTGATAAAGTAATCCCGCTTCGCAAAGAAAAGGGTTTCGTCTTTAGGGACAACCAGACCATTCAAGCGATGGGTATGTTGAATGGGCTTAATATAATGGTTAATAAAATATTCCTGATTTTTCTGTAAACGATAAAATCGCTCATGTTGCAGCCAGCTCATTTGGAAAAGCATTTTGATAATTTCACTACCTAAGATGTAATGAAATAGATTATTCCGCTCTTCGGGATCATTAATGAGATGGAGAACAGACTCTAAATACTCGATGTCGCGATCAGGTTTGGTGCGTAAGTCTTGGGCAGAATGAACGTAATACTGTTTAATATAGCCTTTTAAGACAGTATTCGTAAGTTTTTGCTTAATGTGGAGTTTTTTGAACGAGCGAGTTACCCAATCTTTAGGGGCTTGCTCTTGGAGGAGTTTTAACACTAAGCTGTCTGCCGTATAGTTATCTAAAAATTCTGCTTGTTTATCTAAGGGAACCGTACAGATTAAATGACACAGCGATAAAACATAGCGTCGCTCTTCCCAGGATAAATCATTAATCCATTTAAGAACTTCTTGAGGGATGAGTTCAAATATACTTATAGTCTTTAGGTGTTCGGAATCAACGGGAATTGTAGGGTTTAATGTAGTCATAACCTGAAGCTGTCATCATTAAGGAAACAACCAGACTCTATTCGCGATCGCGTGAGGGATGATTCTCCTCCTAGAGATACTACCGTAACTTTGAAAAATCAACCCCTATTTATCTTCAGTCGCCAGCCTCCTATCCGAGTGCAGCGCTGTCATTGGTTTGCGATCACCTTAAGTGAGATGTAAGGGCGTGATGACTATTCCATCACGGGCTATCTGCTCTTATCTTACCGATCCGCTACTACGGATGAGACGAAAAGTACGTATTTTTTATCACAGAAGCATTTGCCGAAACTAGAGACAGGTTTATGTCAGGATTTTTTGACATAAGCGATGAGGAATCAGATCACTCCACTCTGTTGCTCAATTTAGCCTTAATCCAAGAATTTCGCGATCGCAGATCGCAGTCTCCCTTTCGACTAGGCGATTAAAATCGCAGCTACACAAACAAAGTCCGCCTGCGCGGACTGCATTATAAAGAGGGTAGTCAACCTGAATTTGATATCAAAATGAGATATATTGACTACAATCTAATTCTACTCAGTCGATTGCCAGCCTTCCATCATTGCTAGCAAAATATTAATTAGGGGATGGTCAATTGCTTCTTTGAATACTTCAGTACCTCCCTTTTTTAAAACATTAAATGCATAGTTGTGAATAGTGCCACCTATCTGAGCTCCATGAACTGTTTCAGCAAAACCCCCTGCAAACTGGGCGTGACTTTGGTCACGCTAAAATTAGCACCCGTGAGATCTTGACCCTTAAATGAACGACCTTGGAGATTTTGACCCGAAAAATCCTGGGGCATAACGGGGATAGCGGAGTAGCCGACCTGACTATCTATAGGCATAGCATAATTGATGCCAAAAAAGTGAGCTGAATCCTTGCCGATTGGCATATCTTGTGCATTACCTGCACCTGTCTCACCCCTATTACTCTAGTGGTGGCGTCCCTCTATAATTTGAGAAGCTGTAATCACCCCGTTTGATCGCTCGACGATTAGCATCCCTATGGTTGAAATCCCCGAATCCACTGCCGAACTCGCGGCTGTTCTTGAAGAACCCGTTGATTTGAGTTTCCAACTTCCTGATCCAGAAGATGAGGATATTCAGGAATATGACTTTCAGCAACTTGTCGATAATGCTTGGCGAGTGTGCGATCGCTTCGACTTACAAACCGAGATCTGGCGCGGGCGGATTCTGCGTGTGGTGCGCGATCGCGAGAAAAAAGGGGGGGATGGACGCGGTACGGGCTTTATCAACTGGCTGAAAAGTCGCGAGATTAGTAAGAGTCAGGCATATTCCCTGATCGAACTGGCAAATAGTGCCGATACCCTCCTCGCCGAAGGCAAACTCAACCCCGATGCAATCCGTAATTTCAGTAAGCGGGCATTTGTGGAAACTGCCAAATCTGCCCCCGAAGTGCAACAACTGGTTAGCGATAAGGCGCAACAAGGCGATCGGATCACGCGGCGTGAGGTGAAGCAGCTAGCCGATGAATGGACAGCCATGTCCTCAGAGTTACTCCCTGATGAAGTCAAGGAAAAAGCCTCAGCCGGAACTATGCCCGCTCGTTATCTGGCACCGTTAGTTAAAGAAATGGAGAAGTTGCCAGAATCCCACCTGAAACCGTTACAAGAGGAAGTGGCGGCAAATCCTGATGTGGATACGGTAAAACAAACCACATCAGACGCCCGTTTCTTAGCGAAATACCTCGACGCCGCTGCCCAAGTGCAAGCGATTCAGCACTCGTCTTTGGATATGGAATTGGCACTCCAGGAAGCCCTGCGCCTAGGCTGCTTAAATACGGCGGCTGATTTGGTCAAACAGGCATCCGTTTTGGAACAAAGCGTGGGTAAACTTTATACCACCTGGAAACGGCTGAGTAGCCTATCCGACCGATTATACGTCGATACCGGGGCAAGTACCCCTCATCTGCGATCGCTCCTCAACTGTCTGGATCGTCTCACCAATGACGTGATTGAAGTTCCCCTCGATGAAACAGGCGAACAGATTGTGCGTCTGAAGCTGATGGTGGATACTTGAGATATTCCATCTTCGCGATCGCGAAGATGGGTGATGCCACCCAAACCCTTGGGGTGTATTCTCTGTGCGGCTACGTCTAGCTTGGAAGTCATCTCGTCGTCAACCGTTATCTTCCTTCCCAATCAAGTTATCAAGTTATTAGGACTAATTTTTTTTGTTTTTTATACCGAAGCCAAACAATACGATCGCGCCTTAGTAACGCTGCGACTCGTAGACGATCTGGCGACAAGCAAGCGTTTAATAACTAGGCTGGAATGTGCCAAGAATCTTTAGCACGTCGTATGAGGCAATTTAGCATAATAAGTCCGGCAGAACCATTACTGTGAATGAGCCAAATCTGTCATTTAATGTAACCAGTGATACATGTCATTGTATAATCGGACTTTGATCACATAGATTATTGCTAAATATCACTCATTTTTTACCAAATAAATCACCGATTCTCTAGATCGATAGCACTGTATTTATCCCAACCATAGAGGAGAATGAGAGTGTAGGAAAAAAACCTAAACCTAGAGAAGCGTGAATCAAGGAGATTGTGGCTATGTTAGAAGTAATGATTTTGATGGCTTACTTAGTCGGCTGTTTTGCCTTTATCGAAGCACTATTTGATCAAGAGTTCGATGGTTCTCGCTAATGTCGAAAACAGACAAGCGTTTAAGGCGAGTGAAGCCAAAAAAAGGCATTTTTCTGTAAAGTTATACATTAACGCCAACCTGAAAACCAACATCAGGCGTTCATACTATTTTTTAAGGGGGATGAACCCAATCAGAATGCACCCTAATCCCCCTGCTTTACCCCCGCTAGATTGACGGAACTAGCGGGGGTTTTCTTTGGTATTGTAAAGTTTCAATAAGAATATAGTCAGATGTAGTCATGTTGGGTAATATATAGACATGAAACTCTCAGACTATGCCAAAAAAGCAGGAATCAGTTATCGAACTGCCTGGAGGTGGTGGAAACAAGGAAACTTG
>NZ_JAVKBY010000100.1:0-21634 GCF_040222985.1 Coleofasciculus sp. F4-SAH-05 | reverse complement strand
GACAGAGCCTGATACTGGCGTTCATATCAAGGTGTCGTGACCCGTCTAACGTAGACTACGGTGAGTCTCAGTCTGCACGTTCCGACGCAAGTCCAGATATGCTTAGGTGTGCATAGTCCTGTATAGGTTTTTCGGAACGGTTACTCTCCCTGCTTTGGTGAACGGGTAGGAAAATTTTTCCCTGAAGGTCTATGCTTGCGTTAATGTAACAGTCTTAATGTTTAGTATAAACGCAAATATATGAATTTATGTAAACCTTTTTTAAAGAAATACGGGGAATAGTTTTCAAGGTGCGATGCCTCTCGGTCCCAGGTTTTTATAGAGGTTTAATACCCTTTCCTCTAAGCTAATTAGAAAACAAAGTCGTCCTAAAGGACAAGGCTTTATACCCAATTTTTCGGTAAAGTAGATATGTTGACACCAATGCTGGGAGTCTCCCCAGGTCTGGTGTTGGTATAGTACAATATTTGGCTTCTGTATGACGTGTCTATACTGAAAATTAAGAGGGGTGCATCTAAACATTATCGTTTGCCGTCGTCCAGAGGGATTACAACCCAAATTAAAATGAATAGTTTTCAAACGCCTAGTGAATCCATGGATCAACCCGCCAACAGGGAATTCACTCAAACTTTATTTTTAAGCGTATCGGATGATTTATTCGGAATATGGCACAAACAGGGATATTGGCAGCCGCTGAATCCGGCTTGGGAAAAGGTTTTGGGCTGGACAGAGGAGGAGTTGCGATCGCACGCTTCCTGGGAACTGATTCATCCCGATGATCGCGATCGCACCATCGCCTATTTTACCTCAACCGAGGCGGTTGAATGTGAGCATCGCATTCGCCACCAAGACGGGAGTTATCGCTGGCTGGCGTGGAAACTCATTCCAGGGGATGATGGTAAGTTGTATGGTGTTGGTCAAGATATCACCGAAACCAAGCACATAGAAGCCAAGCTCAAAGAACGCATCGAGTTTGAGCAGTTAATCACTAGCCTATCCGATCAATTCATCCAGTTGTCCTCTGATGGCATTGATGAGGCGATTCAGCACACCCTAGAAAAAATCGGTGAATTTTGCGAGTGCGATCGCACCTACATGGCATTATTCTCAGAAGACGCTGCCACAGCCAGTATCATCCAGGAATGGGTTGCACCGGGCGTGAGTTCCATCCAACCGCAATGGCATGATTTTCCTACCGCCTCTTACCCTTGGGGAATGGCAAAGCTGAGAAACTTAGAAGCGATTCAAATTTCCCATCTCACCGATTTACCCCCCGAAGCCAATTCCCTGAAACAAGCGCTGGAGTTAACCGGGGCTAAATCTGTTACCATTGTTCCCATCGCCCAAGGCAATCATCTCATCGGATATTTAGGGTGTTCTGCGGTGAACGCCGAAAAAACTTGGTCAGACGATAACCTCTCCTTATTACAAATTATTGGCGGTATTTTTGCCAACGCCTTAAGTCGTCAGCAAGCCAAATTCCAACTGCGAGAAAGTGAACGGCGATTTCGGGCGGTTTTCAATCAAACCTTTCAATTATCTAGTTTGCTCACTCTAGAGGGGGATGTCATTGCTGATAACCAGACGGCTATGGACTTTTGCCAACTGGATAGTTCTCAGGTGCTTGGGTATCCCTTCTGGCAGTTAAAATGCTGGACAATTTCTGCCGAAACTCAACAGCAATTAAAAACCGCGATCGCGGAAGCCGCAACCGGAAAAACAATTCGCTACGAAGCTGATATTTTAGCCCCCGATCAGTCCGTGATCACGATTGACTTTTCCCTCAAACCCCTGCGGAAAGAAAACGGCGAGATCGAACTCTTAATTGCTGAAGGTCGGGATATTAGCGATCGTAAGCAAGCAGAAGCCAAACTGCAAGCGGCGATGGGGGATTTAGAACAGCGAGTTGAGGAACGGACTCACGAACTCAAGCAGACGAACGCGCAACTACAAGCAGAAATTCTTCAGCATCAGCAAACCGAAGCCGAATTACGCAATAGCGAACAACAGTTTCGTCGGGTATTTGATGAAGCGCCCATTGGCATGACATTAGCAGACTTAAATGATCGCTATATTCGCGTAAATCGGGCATTTTATTCCATGCTGGGGTACACTCAATCCGAAGTCATGGCACTCAGCTTTAAGGATATTACCCACCCCGACGAATTGGCGCTGGAAATTCCTTATATGCAGCAGTTAATTCGCGGAGAGATTGACAGCTTTCAACTGGAAAAACGTTATATCAAAAAGAATAAAGATTTAGTCTGGGTGAATTTAACCCTCATCGCCTTGCGCGATAAACAAGGTGACGTACTCTATACCTTAGCCATGATCGAGGATATCACCGAACGCAAGCAAGCCATGGAAGCCCTGCGTCAAAGTGAGGCACGTTATCGAGCCATTGTTGAAGATCAAACCGAATTGATTTGTCGGTTTAAAGCCGATGGTACATTCACCTTTGTTAATGATGCTTACTGTCACTATTTCAACAAACCACGCTCCGAATTAATTGGATATCGCTTTAAACCCCAGATTCCCGACATCGACCAGGAGTTTGTTAACCAGCAATTTAAAACCCTTTCCGTTGAACAGCCCATCGTCACCTACGAACACCGGGTCATTTTGCCAGACAATAAGATTCGCTGGCAACAATGGACTGAGCGAGTGATGTTTGATAATCAGGGGAATATTGTCGAGTTTCAGGGAGTTGGACGAGATATTACACCGTTTAAACAGGCAGAAGCGGAAATCATTAAAGCTTTGGAAAAGGAACGAGAACTGAGTGAACTGCGCTCTAGTTTTGTCTCCTTGGTGTCTCACGAATTCCGCACCCCCTTAACGGCAATTCTTTCATCGTCAGAACTTTTAGAGCGTTACAGTAAAAAGTTAACAGATGAAAAGAAAAAAGCTCATTATCAGCGCATTCAAATCGCGGTTAGCCGGATGAAGCAGTTATTGGATGATGTGCTAACAATCGGTAAAGCTGAGGCGGGAAAACTAACGTTTAAGCCAGCCTCAATGGATTTAATCGGATTCTGTCAGGACATTGTAGACACCCTGCAAATGAGTATCAGTCAACAGCATTCGATTAAATTTGTCAGTCATGGCGACTGTCGTAATGTTCAAATGGATGAGAAACTGTTACAGCATATCTTGAACAACTTAATTTCTAATGCGATTAAGCATTCTCCCCAAGGGAGTGAGGTGAAGGTTGAGTTAACCTGTGAAGGGGAATCGGCGATTTTCCATATTCAAGATCAGGGAATTGGCATTCCCCCAGAGGATATCAAAAAACTCTTCTCGTCGTTTCAACGCGCCAGTAATGTTGGCACAATTCAGGGAACAGGTTTGGGATTAGCCATTGTTAAAAAATCTGTGGATTTGCATGGGGGATTGATTACAATTGAAAGTGAAGTTGGCAAAGGGACAACGTTTACGATTATATTACCTTTGCAATCGATGGCAGAGTAAATACCCTTTTCCACCCAGCAAATTGTCGTCCAATCGTCGTCCAATTGTAGGGTGCGTTAGCGAAGCGTAACGCACCATTTCTCATGTAAGCGTAACGCACCATTTCTCATGTAAGGCTAAAGCCCCGACTAATTTAGGGCTAAAGCCCTTACTACAAACGTCCTGTAACGTGGGTTACAAAATTATTCCTGATATAATGTATCTCCTCTGACTATCGCATTCAATGGCAATCCTGCGCTATACTGCTCAAGATTTAGCTAGGTAGCACCCAGGAAAATCATGGATCAAATGTCTCTCACTGTCACTCAAGTCATTCAAGCTATTCTTGCGCCTGCTGTGATGATTTCCTCCAGTGGATTATTTTTTTTGGGATTAAATGCGAGACAGTCTTCCTTATTAAATCGCATCCGCTTATTGAACAACGAGAGAAGAATCCTTTCCAGGGAGTTAACGCACCAAGGACAGTTCGATTCCGGAGAAGATATTCGCTTTTTAAGCTTAGAACATCAACTGAATAATCTGTTGCGCCGAGCCTGGTATGTGCGGAATTCAACCCTCTGCGATACATTAGCCGTAGTTTTTTTTGTGCTGACCTCATTTGCTATTGCCCTGCATTTTTTTATGGGGATAACGTTACTGGAACGAGTACCAATTTTTCTATTTATTACCGGAATGTTTCTGGTATTATTAGGAGTCATTTGTTTAGCGATTGACGAATTAATCGCCTATTCAGTAATTTTACTGGAGGTTCAAGACAAACAATCGATTATGGTTGACTTTTTCGCCCGACCAAATGACCCGAAGCCAGGAGAGCAGAGTAAAACGTAAAAATCATGCCTTTAAACAAAGTGAAGTGTAAATAAGGCGTTTTTTATGCTGCCTTTTCGAGTGAAAGCCTTAGTGACAAAATCTGCTATTGTTGATAACAACTGGATATCCGTCGCATCGATTTAGAGGAGTTGCCTTGCTGTCTAATTTACCACTAGAACCCAATCCTTATCTATTGTTGACGCTTCACTGCATCATCGGTATTATCGCGGCGCTTCTCGCTCGACGCAAGGGGTTTGATTTCCGCCGTTGGCTGATTATCGGGTTAATTGGTGGTACACCTGCGTTGATAGTGGCGCTAGTGGTTAAACCAAAACTGTAGGGATTCCAGCCTTGGTTCGTAGTAGGCACTTTAGTGCCAGAAGCGCTTTAGCGCTTACTACAAACTCTGTTAACCTGTATAGTATTCCCCTAGCTACGCATTCTTACCGCCATGACTGGATCTGAAGCTCTCATCGCTCAAGCGATTAGCGGAATCGCTGTTCCCGTTTTCCAAACCCTCTGGGGACAAGGGGGTAAAGTTCTGGGATTATTTGGCAAAACTCTGGATGAAAAAGCCAAACAAGCGATTTTTAAAGCGTCTCGGCAATATGCACAGAATTATACAGAACGTCATGGCATTCTGAAAGTCTTGGGAATGCGAGAACCTGTTTCCTTGGAATCAGTTTATACAACGGTGCAATTTTTGGATGACGCCGCGATTCAGAGTTTTGAATCCGTTGAAACCCTGGAACTTATCTATCGGAAAGCGAAACAGCGGAGTTTTCAGTCTCAAGATTGTCCCAAGCAACCCGGAATTAAGGTGGCGAATCAAAAGCAGTATTTGATGGTGTTAGGAAGCCCCGGTGCGGGAAAATCTACCTTCTTGCGCCGCATGGGATTGGAAGCGCTGAAGGGAAAGAAGGGACAGTTTAAACACGCTTGTATTCCGGTATTAATTGAACTCAAGACGTTTAACCAGGGTGATATTGATATCGAACATAAAATTGCTGAAGAATTCCGTATCTGTGGTTTTCCCTCTCCCCAGGAATTTACCGCTAAAGCCTTGGAACAAGGGAAACTGCTGATTTTATTGGATGGATTGGATGAAGTGCCAACAGAGCGAATGAATCCGGTAATTCAGCATATTCAGAACTTTGTCGATTTACATGATAAGAATCGCTTTATTGCTTCCTGTCGGGTTGCTGCTTATCGCCACAACTTCCGCCGCTTTACCGATGTGGCAATGGCAGAGTTTGATGATGTTCAGATTGAAAATTTTATTAGCAATTGGTTTGGGCGTGAGCCAGAAATAGGTCAAGAGTGTTGGCAAAAGCTTAATCATGAAGACAATAAAGCGGCGAAGGAACTCACCCAAACACCATTGTTGCTGACGTTAGTCTGTTTACTCTATCAGCGCTCCCGCAAATTCCCTACCAACCGCGCTACGCTGTATGAACGAGCATTGCGCGTATTACTGGAAGAATGGGCAGCAGAAAAAGGTGTGTTTAAAGATGACGTTTATAAAGGATTAGATACGAAACGCAAGGAGATGATGCTGTCGGAAATTGCCCATGATGCGTTTCAGGCAGATCATTTATTTTTACCCAGACGGGAAATTGCGGATCAGATTGAGAAACTTTTGGCAGAAATGCTCCCCGATGAAACATTGATTGATGGGGAAGCGGTTTTAAAGTCAATTGAAAAACAACATGGGGTATTAGTCCAACGGGCAGAAGGGGTTTACTCGTTTTCTCACTTAACCCTTCAGGAATATTTGACAGCGCAATATATTGATGATCATCGCCAAATTGATAAGTTAGTCAAGGAACATCTTAGCGATGAGCGCTGGCGAGAGGTATTTTTGTTGGTTTCTGGATTGATGCGAGGTGGGGCAGATGAGTTGTTGTTGTTGATGGAAAAAAAAGCGCAAACGTATATTAATACTCCCAGGTTACAAGCGTTATTACGTTGGGCAGATTGGATAACGGCTGATTCTGAAAGCAATATGAATCCTGTAGCAAAACGTGCGATCGCGATCACCCTAGCCAAAGCTTACGCTCTAGCCTACACCAACCCTAACGCCAACCCTAACGCCAACGCTTACGCCTACGCCAAAGCCAAAGCCTACGCCAACGCCTACGCCCTAGCCAACGCCCTAGCCAACGCCCTACTTAAAACCAAAGCCTACGCCAAAGCCAAAGCCAACGCCCTAGCCAACACTGATTCCTACATTCTCATCACAGCCAATGCCTACATCCAGATTATTACTGAAGCTATCGATCATGCCGACAAACTGAAAGAACTTAAAGTTTTTAAAAATGACAATATCACTGTCTTTATTGCCAGACTAGAAGCCCTAAAAACAAAAGTAATCAACGAGAATAAACCCTTGGAAGAATATCGAGCATTGGCTGATCAAATATTACATATTTATCTCAAAGGTTTTAATTTAAGCCCAAAATTAATAACTTTATCTGAAACAGAATCAAAGGCAATTTCAAACTATTACTATGTCAATTTACTGATGGTTCAATGTAAGGAATCAGCCGTGCGGGTATCGCCCAAAACCTGGGCGGCGATTGAAGAAGGGATGTTGCGGGTTCCCGACAACGGATAATCCAAGTTCCGATTGTGTCTCGATTCACGCTGAAGCTGAAGTTCCTTTCCCATTTCTTGCTATTTTACCTGTTAAGCTGTTCGGCATTTAAACCTTAATGTCAATAATGACGAAAGGATGGTAGTGCGAGCATCTTGCTCGCTACTAATACCCAATTTAAATGCATGACAGCTTAGGATAGGCGGATTATGTTGATTGAGTCGTTTAGGCGGTTCGCGAGGACTTGTTCCAGACTCAAAGACTCGTCAACCACACATAGAAACTCGTCAGCCACAATCTAAGCTGTTCGGCATTTAAACCTTAATGTCAATAATGGTGCAATCCTTGTAGTGCGAGCATCTTGCTCGCTACTAATACCCAATTTAAATGCATGACAGCTTAAAGACTCACCAACCCGCTTACCCCTTCAGATGCGAACGTTTCATGGCAAGTTTAGACACCTGAGTCGGGGTGGGTTTAGTTACATCTGGGTGCAACCGAAAAGATAGTCGTGAAACCCGCCCCTACAAAATCTTTCAATCTCCTAATCTGCCACTAACAAGTTACCTCCCTTCGTTGCGCCAGATACAGTGACAACTAAGATGCAGATGAATTACTCTCCTCTGCCAACTCCTCAGCCGTGTATTGCATAAAATCCACTTGATACCGAAACAACGCATTAATCAATTCAGCGCGAGTTATTCCAGCAATTTCAGCGGCTTTACTTTGAGATATTTGCCCCAGTTCATACCATTTTACAGCAGCGGCTATTCGCATCTCTTGGACAAACTCATCAGGATTCTTCCTCAGTGCAGAGAATACAGTTTTGGGAAGTTCAATCGATACAGATGTCATAAAAAAATCTCAACTTGATGACTATAAACCCTAGCATTAAACTCAAACCTGACTTAGCTTAGACGGTCAAACAACTTCAGGACTTACGCCGCGATACCACATAGACCTGTAAAATAATAAAATAAACAATCTGACCCCAAACCATCATAAACACCTCTGCGCCCCTCTGCGTTGACCTCTGCGTCCCTCTGCGTTAAAAAAACACAAGGATGTACCGTACACCGCCCAAACGATTTATGAACTAGGTTAGCGCGATCGCTTTTGGAACGGGGCTAAAGCCCCGACTACAAACTTGTGCGATCGCTCTTGGAGATGGGATACTCATGCCATCATCAGCCAAAACTTATAATAAAAGTCTGTACGCAATATCAAAACCCTACGACTTAACATGACCACCTCTCCCCGTCGCTACCATATCACCACCTTCGGCTGCCAAATGAACAAAGCCGACTCGGAACGCATGGCTGGTATCTTAGAGGATATGGGATTTGAGTGGTCAGAAGACCCCAATGACGCCAGCCTAATCCTCTACAACACCTGCACGATTCGCGATAACGCCGAACAAAAAGTCTATTCCTACCTGGGTAGACAGGCAAAACGCAAACAAGAACAAACAGACCTTACCTTAATTGTCGCCGGATGTGTAGCTCAACAGGAAGGAGAAGCGCTGCTGCGGCGTGTCCCAGAATTGGATTTAGTCATGGGACCCCAACACGCTAACCGCCTGAGAGACTTACTCGAACAAGTCGGTGACGGAAACCAAATTGTCGCCACTGAACCCATCCATATCGTCGAAGACATTACCAAACCCCGCCGCGATAGCACCGTTACCGCTTGGGTGAATGTAATTTACGGCTGTAACGAACGCTGTACCTACTGCGTTGTCCCCAATGTGCGCGGTGTGGAACAATCCCGTACCCCAGAGGCGATTCGGGCAGAAATGGCAGAATTAGGACGCCAAGGGTATAAGGAAATCACCCTGCTAGGACAAAATATTGATGCTTATGGGCGAGATTTACCGGGCGTGACTGAATCGGGACGGCATCAGCACACCTTGACAGATTTACTCTATTATGTTCACGATGTCCCCGGAGTTGAGCGGATTCGGTTTGCCACGAGTCACCCCCGCTATTTCACCGAACGATTAATTCGCGCCTGTAAGGAATTGCCCAAGGTTTGCGAACATTTCCATATTCCCTTCCAATCCGGGGATAACGATATCCTCAAAGCCATGGCGCGGGGATACACCCAGGAAAAATATCGCCGAATTATTGATACGATTCGCGATTATATGCCCGATGCGTCGATTAGTGCGGATGCGATTGTCGGCTTTCCCGGAGAAACCGAGGTACAGTTTGAGAATACATTGAAACTGGTGGAAGATATTGAATTTGACCAATTAAACACCGCCGCTTACTCACCTCGCCCTGGTACACCCGCCGCCCTGTGGGAGAATCAGAGTAGTGAGCAGGTAAAGAGCGATCGCCTACAACGGCTCAACCATTTAGTGAACACCAAAGCCGCCGCGCGATCGCAACGGTATTTCGGGCGGATTGAAGAGGTTCTCGTCGAAGACCAAAATCCCAAGGATTCCAGCCAAGTGATGGGGCGCACGCGGGGGAATCGGTTGACGTTCTTTAGCGGGAATATTAATGAATTAAAAGGACAGTTAGTTAAGGTAAAAATTACCGAAGTTCGCGCCTTTAGTCTCACGGGTGAAGCGTTAACTTTAGCCCCTTGGTGACATCCTCCTACACCAAATCAAAGATTATGGTGTAGGCTTCCAACATCGCTGTTAGACATTGCTGCCCTGCGCCACTTATCTAGGCAAAATGCCCCCGACAGCCCGACTTGACAGCCAATTTCTTTCCCCCAGAGTCCCTGGGTACTCAGTTGTTCAAAACCCCGATTACAGATTTCTTGTGCCGAAGCTATGTCCCTATCAACTTCATATTTGCATTCTGGACAACTGTGCCATCTATCAGACAGTTCTTTTGGGACCTCAATGCGACAATTAGGACAAGTCTGGGATGTTCCTTTATGGTCAACTTCAGCGATATAGACACCCCGCTGTTTCCCAACATAATAAAGAATGTCTCTGAACTGACCAAACCCCGCATCAACTGTATGTTTACCTAGAAACCCTTTTGCCATAGTTCGGAAGTCAATATCTTCTAAGAAGATAGTTCCCGCCATGTCACACAGCTTGTGAGCCATTTTGTACTGATAGTCTTTCCGTTTGAATGCAATATGGTTGTGCAGTCTTTCTACTTGGCGTCTGGCTTTTTCATAGTTTTTAGAACGCTTTTGTTTCTTGGATAACCTGCGTTGTAGCACTTTTAGCCTACGGTGCATATCCTTGAAGAATTTACGTCCTGGTTCTACGAAACCATCACTGGTTGCTAAATAACTATTCAATCCAACATCTACCCCAATAAAGTGACCATGCGGCACAGGTTCAGGAATGAAAATATCAGATTGAATGCTAACTACAGCAAACCAACCTACAGCTTTTTTAAGTATCCTGACTTGTTTGACAATAAACCCATCAGGAATCGGTCGATGGAGATTGACTTGTACTTTTCCTAGCTTGGGTAATTTGATTTGCCATCCCGTTATTGGATTTACCTTGAATTGAGGAAAAAGTATCGACTTCATTTGCCCATACTTTTTAAATCTTGGAAATCCATAACCCCGCTTTTGGAAAAAGTCCCAAGCGTCATGCAATCGCCTAATGGTTGTTTGCAATACCTGAGAAGGTACTGCTTTCAGTCTTGGATAATCTTTTTTGGCTTTAGGTAAATTGTTCTGTTGTTGCTGGTATCCAGGAAAAGGGTAATCAGCAGCAATAATATATTCTGACTCTAAGCTACATCTATCTACTGGACACTTTCTTGAAGAAATCCAATCCTTGAGTTCTCTAAGAGCGTAATTATAAACATTACGACAGGTTTCGAGCCACTCGTTTAGTGATTCGACTTGGAGAGCATCAGGATAAATTCGATAGGTATAGTTTAGAGTTATCATGCATTAATTATAACCTATATTACTGCAAAGAACAAGTTACAGTAAATGTCTATTTTGGGTGTATCGAACCCCAAAATAGACTTGGGGAGTGAAGGCATCTCGACGCCAAATCAAAGATTATGGCGTGAGACTTATAGCTCCCCAAACCCCTCGTCAGTTAAAAAGGATGTGATGTCGGGTGGGCAATGCCGATCCGACTCCTGATCGAGGCAGATCTAGCAACTGACGATTGGGAGTGCGATCGGCTAAAGATCTATCTATATGATGTGCGATATTTGTGGAATTGACAGTGTAATCATCCGCCAGATTACATTTTCTCCCCCATCTTCCCCATCTCCCTCATCTTCCCCATCTCCCTCATCTCCCAGACGTTCCACCGGAACGTCTCTACAACCCCATCTTCCCCATCTTCCAGACGTTCCACCGGAACGTCTCTACAACCTCATCTTCCCCATCTCCCCCATCTCCCCCACCTTCCCCATCTTCCCCACCTTCCCTCTGGAAAAAGTGCAGTTACTCTTGAGATGGGATATATAAGAGAAGAAGAGACATGTTATAGATGATCGACCCAAAGCAGTAGCGTAGTATGGGACTAACTGGGACTGTATTTCAGGCATAGCCCTGCTAATTACGACTTTGGGGATGCACCAACCGCCTAACCTAGCCATCATGCACCGCATACGCCAACACCCATGAACATCACTCCCACTCAAAACCATGTCCTTGAGCGACGTGAAGAATCGGTCAGGGCGGGTTTTGTACAAACGTTACCATCAATAGCGACAAGAAAGTCCCATTACCCGCCCCTACGCACTCACGCACCCGGTTCTCTTGAAGGAAGGAAAAGGTTCAAACTCTCTGATTACGGATCAATGACTTGATACCCTGCATAAACGACTTAGATTAGACTATTCAGCTAGGCTGCTATTTTGAGGACTCCCATGACCACCCTCGTCATCGTCGAATCTCCCACCAAAGCCCGCACCATTCGCAACTACTTGCCTTCGGGCTATCAAGTAGAAGCGTCAATGGGTCATATTCGTGACCTCCCTCAATCGGCTAGTGAGATCCCCGAAGCCGTCAAGGGAGAAAAATGGGCGCAGTTGGGGGTCAATGTAGAGGCGGATTTTGAACCCATCTACGTTGTCCCCAAAGATAAAAAGAAAGTTGTCAAACAACTCAAAGACGCCCTAAAAGACGCCGAAGAGTTGGTACTCGCCACAGACGAAGACCGGGAAGGGGAAAGCATTAGTTGGCATTTATTGCAAGTCCTCAAACCCAAAGTACCCTGCAAACGCATGGTCTTTCATGAAATTACTCAAGAAGCCATTCGTGACGCCCTGCAAAACTGTCGGGATATTGATGACCAACTGGTACACGCCCAAGAAACCCGCCGAATTTTAGACCGATTGGTGGGCTATACCCTTTCGCCTCTACTGTGGAAAAAAATCGCCTGGGGATTATCAGCCGGTCGGGTTCAGTCCGTTTCCGTGCGGCTGCTGGTGAATCGAGAACGCCAACGCCGTGCGTTCCGTCAAGGGAGTTATTGGGATTTAAAAGCCCTTTTAGACCAAGACAACACTCCCTTTGAATCCAAACTTGTCACCCTAGCCGGGACAAAAATAGCCACCGGAAGTGATTTTGACGCCAACACCGGGCAAATTATCCCAGGGCGGAATGTGCGCCTGCTGAATGAAGCCGAAGCGCGAGACTTGCAGGCGCGTCTAATGGACAAAACCTGGACGGTGACTAACCTAGATGAACGCCCCGTCACCCGCAAACCCGCCCCCCCATTTACCACCTCCACCCTGCAACAGGAAGCCAACCGCAAATTAAGCCTATCGGCGCGAGATACGATGCGGACGGCTCAAAATTTGTATGAACAGGGGTATATTACCTATATGCGGACGGATTCGGTGCATTTATCCGCACAAGCGATCGCGGCAGCCCGGAGTTGCGTCGAACAAATGTATGGTCAGCAATACCTCAGCCCGAAACCGCGTCAGTACAGCACCAAAAGTAAAGCCGCCCAGGAAGCCCACGAAGCGATTCGTCCCGCCGGAAGCACATTCCGTACCCCCAGAGATACTGGACTATCGGGTCGTGAATTGCAACTGTATGAGTTAATTTGGAAGCGCACTGTCGCCACCCAAATGGCAGACTCGCGCCAAACCCACATTACCGTAGATTTAGACGTCGAAGATGCCGGATTTCGGTCTACAGGCAAACGTATCGATTTTCCCGGTTATCTGCGGGCGTATGTGGAGGGTTCCGATGATCCCGACGCCGCCTTAGAAGACCAAGAAGTCGTCCTTCCCGCCTTAGCCGTTGGAGATCATCCCGAGTGCAAAAACCTGGAAGCCATCGGTCATGAAACCCAACCCCCAGGGCGCTACACCGAAGCCTCCCTGGTCAAAACCCTAGAAAGTGAAGGAATTGGGCGCCCTAGTACCTACGCCAGCATTATCGGTACGATTATCGACCGGGGCTATGCCCAAATGCAAAAAAAGACCCTCATCCCCACCTTCACCGCCTTTGCCGTCACCAGTTTACTAGAGAAACATTTCCCGGACTTGGTAGACACCAGCTTTACCGCCAAAATGGAACAAACCCTCGACGAAATCTCCACCGGAGAAGCCGAATGGTTACCCTATCTGGAGAAATTTTATCGAGGTGACAATGGCTTAGAAACCCAAGTTCGCGAACGGGAAGACCAAATTGATCCCAATGAAGCCCGGAGTGTAGAACTGGAAAATCTGGATGTTAAAGTTCGCATTGGTAAATTTGGTCCCTACATCGAAGCCGAAAATGGCGAGGGTTCCGTCACCGCCTCCATTCCCCAAGACTTGACCCCCTCGGAACTGGATGCAGCACAGGTCGAAATTATCCTCAAGCAAAAAACCCAGGGACCAGAAAAACTGGGACTGCACCCCGAAACGGGCGAACCGATTTATCTATTAATTGGGAGTTATGGTCCTTATGTCCAACTGGGTGAAGTCTCGGAGGAGAATAAGAAACCAAAGCGGATGTCTTTACCCAAAGGGGTGAACATGGAAGATGTCACCTTAGACATGGCGCTGGGTTTATTATCGCTTCCGCGTACCTTAGGCGTTCATCCCGCTACTGGGGGCAAAGTTCAGGCGGGATTGGGGCGCTTTGGTCCTTATGTTGTTCACAACCAGGGGAAAGAGGGCAAAGATTATCGTTCCCTGAAAAAAGGCGACGATGTGTTGACAATTTCCATGGAACGTGCATTGGAACTCTTGTCTGAGCCGAAAAAATCCAAGGGGGGTAGTCGCAGCAAATCCAAGACTCCTTTGAAGGAATTAGGGGAACATCCAGAGGATAAAGAACCCGTCAATATCTACGAGGGTCCCTATGGAACATACATCAAGCATGGTAAAACCAATGCGGGACTCCCGGAGGATTTATCGGTGGAGGAGATTACCCTAGAAAAGGCATTAGAACTCTTAGCCGCGAAAAAAGCCAGCAGCCGTTCCAAAAAATCAAAATCCTCAAAATCCTCAAAAAGTCGCAAAAGTACCAAAAAATAGGTTGATGTAGAGACGCGCCATGGCGCGTCTCTACTAAAAATGATGTGAAAATACAGTGGCGAGAAAAGGGACTATCTAATTAATGTTGCAAGAATTACATCTCAAGCAAGTAGGACCCGCCCCTGAATTTGATGTAGAATTTTCTGAAAGGCTGAATATTTTCACAGGGGATAACGGCTTAGGAAAAACCTTTCTACTTGACATTGCTTGGTGGACATTAACCGGAAACTGGATCGAGCAACCGGCTTATCCCCAAAGACAAGGACAACCTGAAATCATTGGTCACGTAGACAGTCCAACCGCTTCAAATAATCAGGACTATCATAGCTCTTTCGATTTTGATGAGCAAAAATGGCGTAAGCTGCCAAAACCATATTCTTTTAAAGGAATTGTCATTTACGCTCGTGCTGATGGTAGTTTTTCTGTTTTTGATCGGGATCGAAAACGGGATACGGCTTATAACTTTACTGCCAACACGCTATGGAACGGTTTACGATCAGGTGAAAAAGTGCTTTGTAATGGGTTAATTGATGATTGGGTGAAGTGGCAAATTCAGCCTGATCAAACCCAATTTAATTTACTCTCTCAGGTTATCCACAAACTTGCCCCCCATCCAGGAGAATGGATAGAACCTGGAGAACCCACCAGAATTTCTGTAGAAGATGTCCGCGATATTCCAACAGTTAACCTTCCCTATGGAAATGTGCCTATCGTTCATGTTTCAAACGGCATGAAGCGGATTCTGGGATTGGCTTACTTACTGGTTTGGACATGGTATGAACATAACAAAGCCTCACAACTGCGTCAAAACAAAGCATCAAATCAAATCATTTTTCTCATGGATGAGGTAGAGTCTCATCTCCATCCTCGTTGGCAACGGACAATTTTACCTGCCATTCTAGAGGTAATTAAGGGATTTCGAGAAAATTTAAACGTCCAGCTCCTAATTACTACTCACTCTCCCCTTGTCTTAGCATCTGTTGAACCCATTTTCCAAGAGGAACGCGATCGTTTATTTTTGTTCGAGTTACAAGGTGAAAAAGTAACCTTAGATGAAATCCCTTGGACAAAGCAAGGTGATAGTGTTGGATGGCTAACCTCGGAAATTTTTGGGCTTCAGCAGGCTCGTTCAAAGCCAGCTGAACAAGCCATAGAAGCGGCGGAAGCCTGGATGCGACACGATGATATGAGCAAATTTCCTGACTATTTGAGAACTAAAGATAAAATTCACCAACAACTACTGCATCTTCTACCTGGACATGATCCTTTCTTTCCCCGTTGGATTGTCACAATGGAGAAACGGCAAGCATGATTCCCTTTCTGATGCCTCCTGAACCACCTAATTTTGATGCTCAAGCCAGACAACCTGGCAATGACTGGTTAGCTAAAAATCCAGAGGCAAAAAGACCAAAGGATTATTGGTCATCTTTTAAAGGTTACTTAGCCAATGGCTTTAACCATCTTTGTGGCTACTCAGCCATGTATGAACCTATTGGAACAGTTGATCACTATCGATCCTTTAAAAATTCTCCTGATCTCGCTTATGAGTGGAGCAATTATCGTTATGCTGCACAGTGGATTAACAGTAGCAAACGAACCGTAGATGAGCAAATTCTTGATCCGTTTCAAGTTGGGGACGATTGGTTTGAGATTCTTCTACCCTCCTTACAATTAGTTGTAACGGACAAAGTACCACCATCGGAACGAAAAAGGGCAGAATTCACACTACAACGCTTACACCTACAGGATGATGAAAGAGTGATTCGCCAACGTCAACAGTGGTATCAGTTGTATCTGGATGGGGATTTAACGTTGACAGGATTAGAGAAGAAAGCCCCGTTGATTGCCCGTGCGATACGAAAACAGCAGTAGTCTAACAAGGCATAAAATCAATAAAAAAGGACAAATGACATGAATCTGATACTTTCTTTCCTTATTTGTTCACTCAATTGAATAAATTATGGAATGGCTATAGGGCTTGATCTACCGACTGACAATAGAATCGACGGATATACTTATATCAGGAAACGCTAGGGGATAAATTCTTCCTCCCGTTAGCGTCGATCGGGAAGCGTATTCTCCATCTTGGGGATCTCGAAATACAATAAGTTGTCTTCTTTTTAGGTTAACAACCCAGTATTCAGAAATACCAACTTGAGCATAAATTTTAAGTTTTATCTCTAAATCTTTCTCTAAACTAGACTCGGAATACTCAATTAACCAAAAAATGTTGTCTGGATAAGGGTGGTGTTCTAGGTATTCACGCCCCAATCTTTGCACAATGGCAATATCGGGTTCAGGTTCAGAGTTGTTTGGGAGTGTAATCGGCTTGGCTAAGCGAACCATTGCGCGATCGCTTAACCGCCGCATCAGATATTCCCCAGCTTCACTACTGAAGTAGGCGTGGGGTTCTCCTTCTGGTGACATCTCGACAATTTCTCCTTGGAGTAGTTCCACCTGCCGATCCTCTAAAATCCCCGCCGCAATCATGCGGTGATACTCGTCTATTGTCCATTTGACTGTGGTGATTGCCATTGCGATCGCGTTTCTGTTGCTTTAAAGATGAAACACTGATTAGGTTTAGGTTTCCTTCAATCCAAATCCTTATGGGTAAAGGATTTAGCATCCTTGCCACTATAACTCGCAACCACCTGACCTTGACCTGTCATTTGATATTTATACGTCACCAATCCTTCTAATCCTACAGGACCACGGGGCGGTAACTTATTCGTACTAATTCCGACTTCCGCGCCAAACCCATAACGGAACCCATCCGCAAACCGAGTCGAACAGTTGTGGAAAACATTCGCGCCATCCACTTGATTGAGAAATATCTGGGCAATGTCTGTATCTTCGGTGACAATAACGTCGGTATGCCCAGAACCATAATGATTGATATGATTAATTGCGTCTTCTAAGGAATCGACTATTTTAATCGACAGAATTAAATCATTGTATTCTGTAGACCAATCCGCATCTGTGGCGGCTGAACAATCGATCATTTGGCAAGTCGCTTCATCGCCACGGAGTTCCACCAGCCGTTCCTTCAAGGCTTTTGCAGCTAGGGGAAGAAAGCTAGGCGCGATCGCACGATGCACCAGTAGCGTTTCTATCGCGTTACATACCGCTGGATACTGGGTTTTCGCATCAACGGTAATCTCTACCGCTTTTTGCAAGTCAGCCGCGCGATCAATATAACCATGACATATCCCATCAGCATGACCCAATACCGGAATTCGGGTATTATCTTGAACGAAGCGAACAAAGGAATTCGATCCTCTGGGAATAATTAAATCAATGTAGTCATCCAATTGCAATAGCGCCATCGTCTCCTCTCTGGTGGTTAAGAGTTGCACCACCGCCGGATCAACTGAACTGGTGGATAATCCTTTGTGAATCGCCTTAACAATCGCTTCACAGGATCGTACTGCTTCCTTCCCACCTTTGAGAATCACGCCATTCCCCGATTTTACCGCCAGAGAGGTAATTTGCATCACTGCATCAGGACGTGCTTCAAAGATAACGCCTAAGACTCCCAGGGGACAAGTGACACGCTTGAGAACTAATCCCGGATCAAGTTCCCGATGAATTTGGATGGCGCCAATGGGATCAGTCAACTTCCCTACATCCCGCACTCCCGCGATCGCGGCGTTTAGTTTTGTCTCATCCAGCTTGAGGCGATTGTACAGGGGTTTAGGGATACTCTCCGCTTCTGCGGCTTGGCAATCGGCAATATTCGCCGCCAAGATATCCGGTGCTGCGGTTTCTAAGGATTTCGCGATCGCTTCAATGGCTTGATTTTTGGTATCAGTGGACATAACCGCCAACTGTCGCGCCGCTTGGCGAGTGGCTTGTGCGATCGCGCTGAGGGATTGGGATGGTACTGGAGTCGCTGTCATGGCTGGAGATACGAATACCAACGAAGTCATCTGAAGTCTAGCAAAATCCTGGACTGGGCGGAAATTATGATTGATATCGTTCCCGAACGCTAAACGCGCTATCTTGAGATAATGCTATAAGTTCTCAATTTTTGTTTGTAATTCCATTAAATCAGGATATTGAGTAATATCAAGTTGCTCAATTGCCCAAGCAAAAAAGTTTTTTAAAGAGATGTATTGAGATTCTTGCTGCTGCATCGCTTTTTGCAGATCTTTGCCATGAAACCAGATCATGTACTGCTTCTGTTGCCAAAATTCGTCTTGGCTAAACTTAGCCTGATAGATACCTAAACTTTCCTCAAATCTGTCTTGGGTGACTTGATCAACAGCTTCTCTGAACGTCTGAATTAGTTTTTTAGCTTCAGCTTCACTGTGTTGTAAACCTAAATCAGCCGGAAGTTCACCGCTATTTTTTTTCCAAGTTGTTTTAAGGTGCGATCGCGCCACACTCGGCTTCGCTACATCAGCCAATGCCCATCGTACTGCTTCATAGTCTGTCAGCGTTCTTGCTGACCTATCAATAAGTTTGATATCTAAACTGGTTTGTTTCCCCTCACAGAAAATAACCTTATCAACGACACTCACAATTACACTCCTAATCGAATAATATGTGCTTCAGGTACTAATTGCTCGACATAATCAGAGTGAGTTGTGATAATGAATTGATTGTTTTTACCCAATTTAGGTAAAGTTCTCAGCAATGCTTGTTGCATTGGCGGATGTAAATGTAGTTCAAGTTCATCAATCAAAATGACTGAATTATGAATATTCCAATTTGCAAAGTCCATTAATATGGGAAAAATAGCCCGCTCTCCCCCAGACATTTCTGAAATTTCATACTGGTTTTTGCTATCGTGGAGATAAAACCAAGGTTCACTCAGGATGTCATCAATATTCTCACGAGGAACCGGACCTTCAAAACTACGTTCGGGAAAAACCTTCTGGTAAGCTCGTTCAATTTCAGCATACACATCTTTTTGTCCTGGACGTAGTTGCTTAATTCTACCTGTTTCAATATCTTGATGGAACTGACGCCATTTTGATAGGCGATCGCGTAAAATATTTTCAGTTATTTCAAGTTTTTTATCCGTATTTTCAGTGGTTAAACTTGTTGATGTTCTTTGTTCGGTATACCAAAAGACTGTACCCACTTGTTCAAACGCCTGAAACCCTTCAGAGCGAAGCAATTGTTTAGCATAGTCTCGTCCTTTAAATTGGAACAATTGAGCCGCCGTATCTGCTTGGACTCGCTCACCTTGCCATCTCAAAGTTGCTAGGTAATCCTCTGCTGGAGGTACGGGTAAATGACAACCCATTTCTTGTAATTTTTGATGAAACTCCTGAACAGCATGGAGTTCTTGAGCTGAAAATTGTACCTTTAGAGTTACCTCTGGCTCAAATCGACCCCAGTTATTTCCTAGCAATTCATAATTAAATCCTACCCAATCTAACTCAGTAAGTTTTTGTAATCGCCCAGTTGCTACTCCCAGCGTCGCCGCAATTGCCTGTAAAAGACTGGTTTTCCCAGTACCATTCATGCCAATTAGGACAATAATATCTCGTGCCAAACCCGTTTCTGAATCAGTAAAATCAAATACAGGCGGATTTCTGAATTTCTTGAAATACTTTAACTCGACCGATTGAACTTTCATGGCGAACTATTTAAACCTTTACGTGTTTACTCACCTGAATCAGTCATTTCTCCCTGGAGTAGTTCTACCCGCCGATCATCTAAAATCCCCGCCGCAATCATCCGGTGATACTCGTCTATTGTCCATTTGGCTGTGGTGACTCTCATCGCGATCGCGTTTATGAAAGCTGGCTTTATTATAGACGGCGCTAACTATAGAGGCGCTGAAGCGCCTACTACGAACGGCGCACTCACCCTATATTCAAAAAGTGAATATATAATTAAATTATGAATATAGAAGGGATGACCCGATGGCTACTCGCAACAAAGACGACACGCTGAATCTGACGTTAATTGAAGAGTCGATCCTGAATGCGCTGATGTATCGAGAACGCTATGGATTGGAGATTATGAGTGCGATCGCGCAAGCTAGCAACGGTGAACGCACCATTGGCTTCAGTTCCCTTTACCCCACCTTGCGAAAACTGGAAAAGCGGGGTTTCGTTACCTCTCGCTGGGGTGATGAAGCGCCGGAGGAAACCACAGGCGCACGCCGACGTTATTACAAAATCACAGGTTCTGGCTTGCAAGCCTTGGAGAAAAAGCAACAATTCCTCACCGCCTTACACCATTTGCAACCTGCACTGGGAGAACTCTAATATGATGCACCGAAACCGTCACCGCCGCCGCGTCGTTCCGCAAATAGTACGTTTGATCTGGCGTAGTGTACAAGCGATCGCCAAAGCGTTGATTTATCTGGCTGTTGAATTTACCGTCTATATCGCTATTGGTGGAGGAGCGATCGCGCTTTTCTGGCTGGGATTACCCAGCTATGTCGCATTAGGATTAAGTATCGGGTTAGTGATCCTCAGCTTCACCGTGAGTTTTCTGGCTTACCGACAACATCGCCGGATCACTAGGCGATCGGTCAAAACCGATGCTTCTCCGATGATTAAAGGGGATGTTAAATTGGCTGACTGGATTGCTCAAACCCTTGCCACAAAAGCACCTCAAGAGTGGGAGGAATACCAAGATTGGCTACATGATATTTTACTGGATCGTCGCCAATGTCTAGATCAGGGTGATCCTTATTGGCGGGTAACGGCTTTAACCTACTGGCGATTAACTGGACTCTGCATTACCGTCAGTTTGATCAAGCTGAGACGACTTGCGATCGCGGCGAGACGAATGCGTTAAGAATTTCCCATTGACAAAGGACAAAAGACAAAGGACAAAGGACAAAGGACAAAAGACAAAAGACAAAAGACAAAAAAAAAGAGAGTCACCTAAGCAACTCTCTAGATTATCAGGGTGCATCTACTAAGCATAATTATAGCTATTGGGGGTGAGGGGTGTCACCCCTTATTTGCAAAAAAGATGTTTAGTTTTGTAAAGAAGTGGCAGCATAACCCGTGATCCGTGACCCCTGTTTGTCCCCCTTGGAATAAAAAAGTGGCAGGTGGTGAACGCCAACGATTTATCTTAGTAGGGGGTTTGTTGAATCCGTAAGCGTAGATTTACCTAAAACACAGCTTTAATCAGAGAAAATTAAAGGCTATGAATCCACAAAACACAGATAACTCAACCGTATTTGATATCCTTTGGACGATGTTTCTTTGACACTCCCCGCCCTATAAGTGCGGGGATTCTTAGTTCCGCGACACACCTTACAATTATCTATCCTTGCGGCAATACTTAAACCAAACACCCGTAGAAAACTACCAAGTATTGAGCCTAATTTAGATAACTCCAG
>NZ_JAVKBY010000085.1:0-26837 GCF_040222985.1 Coleofasciculus sp. F4-SAH-05 | reverse complement strand
ATTCGTCATTCGTCATTCGTCATTCGTCATTCGTCATTCGTCATTCGTCATTCGTCATTCGTCATTCGTCATTCGTCATTCGTCATTCGTCATTCGTCATTCGTCATTCGTCATTCGTCATTCGTCATTCGTCATTTTGTTTATAGCAAAATTGTAGGGTGCGTTACGCTTTGCTAACGCACCACTAGAGTTGTAAGTTGAGTTTCGACTTTGCTCAACCCAACGGAATCTAAGGCTAAGGTTCCCTTACTACAAACATAACACCTCTGCAAAAACCAATATCATTCCCACTTTTCTCCGAATCCTACAAAAAATTGACCCAAATCCTTCAACCCCCTCTGCGAACCTCTGCGCGAACCTCTGCGCTCCTCTGCGTTAAAAAATATAATACTCATGCCAACCTAAAATTAACAGATGGTGCGTTACGCTTCGCTAACGCACCCTACGTCTACGTCTAAAGCGTTTGAGTCAATGACAAATGACAAATGACAAATGACAAATGACAAATGACAAATTAATTTAATCGCCGCATCGCTTTTTCTATGTTATCAATCCGCTGTTCATCCCCAATTGCCTCATATCCCGCCTTAGCGTCTTGATACCAACGCCGCGCCGCTTCATAATTATTATCCATTTCATAAACTTCCCCTAAAAACTGGGCAACTTGCGGAATCAATTCAGCATTATTTAACTGCTGATAATTGCTGTAGGCAGCCATTAACACCTCAACAGCTTGCGGTAAATTTTCCTGCGCCACAAAGGATCTCGCCAGTCCAATTTGCGCCTGGGCAAGTCCCGCAATATCTTGACGACTGCTTGCCAAATCTAGGGATTCTTGATATACTGTTTCAGCTACTCTCGATAGCTCCAATTGATTATATAAACTCCCCAGACTCTGATAAACCTCCAAACTCTGGCTATTTGTATCAATCGCGTCTGTTAGCGTTTGAATCGCGGCTGTCATCAAGTCATAATCTTGGTAAACCTGGGCAAGTTGCAAAGCCATTTCATCTGCACTCAGATTCTGCTGACGAATCTTTTCCACCTCAGCCATTACAGATTCAGCTTGGCTAGGTGTCATCAGTCTAAACATCGATTTCCCCGCCTTTCCATCCGCCTCAACCATCAATTCATAATTAATCCCAGGGGTTAAGGGAGATTGAGTCGCCGGATAGGGAATTTCGGTGTCTTGCACATTCGGTAATTCCCAGACAGTTTCCCCCGATCGCAACAAACGAACAGTATACTCTTGACTATCGGCTAACGGTGTCCAAGATAAGGTAGGTTGAGGATTTAGCAGTGAACCTCTAGGGGGAGTGATAACCCGAATATCCGTCAAACCACTGCGACGAGGGAAACGACAAGGACCATTTTCTGGGCAGATTGGCTTGGGACTTGAGGTATCCGCGATCGCACGTTGCCAGATAATGCTCTCGATTCCCGTTGTTAAGCTGAATGCGACAATTAAGGGAAATAATACCTTAGGCTTCATAGTAACACAAAAGCAGGGTAGCAGCACAAGACATTAATATCATTGTATAGACATTAACGATAACATTTCTAGCCATATAGCTTGCATGAACAAAATCGTAGGGTGCGTTAGCGCAGCGTAACGCACCGTTCCGTTGTTCTTCAGAGAATTACTGTGCATTTAAATAATCTAATGCATCCGCTTGCCATACCTGTACTTCAGGTAATCCTCTCGACTCAGCCTGACGACAATTTTTCCAATATATCAACGCATTTGTATCATCCCCCTGGTTTTGCCAAACTTGGGCGAGAAGACAATGTGGTGCCGCTTGCTTACTATCTAACATAATAGCTTTTTTTAAATAGTTCTCGGCATCTTTACCGCGATTTTGTTCCAGACGCGCCCAACCGAGATTTTTGTATAGTATGGATTGGAGACTATTTTTTTCTGTTTCATCTAAACCAAGACTTTCTGTACGCTGTAAAGCCTTAAGTAGGAGATTAACGGCTACATCATAATTCTGCTTTTGCCAAATTTGCAGACGGGCAAAATTGTTCGTCGCATCAATCCCGACATAACCCTTATCCTGCATGGCAAGTTTATATTCAACCAGCGCCTGATCAAAGTTTTCGTCATCCTCATAAAGTATTCCCAAATTGTAGTGAATCGTTGCCGCTGTTTCAGCGTCTGGCTTTAAATTTAAAGCTTGAATAAATTGTTCTTCAGCACATTTAAAGTCCTCTTGATACTTACAAGTCAGTCCCAAATCACTACGGGCTATGGCACTATGAGGATTAATTTCAATTGCCCGTTCTAAGTTTATTCTGGCTTCATTTATTCGATTGTATATCAGTGCATTTCGTCCTCGATCAAAATAATAATTAAATTTGGAATAGTACCATAACTCATACCATCCTATCCCTAATAATCCTAAAATCAGCATGAAAACCACAGTTATCCCATGAGGCGATCGCACCCAGCATCCCACCCCCCGCAACCACAGACTGACTCTAGTTAATCCTTGCGCGATCGCTTGCACATTTTGGGGGCGATTTACCACCGCATCCGCCATCAAATCATCGATAAACTCGGCTAAAGGTTTAGAGATTTGTGGTGCTTTATCTTGCCAAATTAACTGACCTGTATTATAATTAATAGGTAGACAACTAGGCGGTTTATTAGTAAGGAAATGAACCAACGTGCGTCCCAAGGCATAAAAGTCGGATTGGGGCAAACATTTACCCTGCCTTTGTTCCGGTGCAGTGTATCCTTCTGAGATAATCTTGGTCAGTTCAATATCTCCCCGAAGTTTAGCTAAATACGTCCCGGTAATCTCCCGCACACTGCCAAAATCAATCAACACCAATCTGCCATCCGGCTTCAGGATAATATTACTCGGTTTAATATCCCGATGAAAGAATTGGTTTTGATGCAAGTAATCAAGAATCTCTAGAAGTTGTCTCAACCAATTGAGGGCTAATGATTGAGAAATTGCCCCATACTGTTTTGCCCAGGCTTCTAAATTCTGTCCCTCAATTTTTTCCAGAACGAGGCAGTGTAATTCGGTGGTACTATTAACAGAAACCGTAAAATCCCCATCACTCTCCACCTTGGGAATCCCTGGATGGTTTAAAAGTTCCAGCGTCAAAGCTTCCCGTTCCAATAGTTCGACTAATTTGCTATGATTATCTTTAAGAACCTTCATCACTTTCCGAGTTCCCTGATCATCCACCTCAAAGATATCGGTATATTTCCGCGAATCTAATCGGCGTAAGGGTTGAATTAACCGATATCGGTCATAAATCAATAGTGGAGTGCCGCAGGTTTGGCAAGACTCCAATTCATCGGGATTTTGACGCTGTTTACAGTGGGGATTAATACAGTAAATCACATGATTATTCAGGGTAGTGGCGTGGCACACCTTAATTGATAAATTAGAATTACATCCAGAAGTGGTAGGGGCGCATGGCGTGCGCCCATAAAATCAACAAATCTGGGCATGCGCCCATAAAATCAACAAATCTGGGCGTGTGCCCATAAAATCAACAAATCTAATCCACCATTTTAGCTGTGTCAGTCTAATAAAATGGTAAGAGGGGAAAATGTAAAAGGATAGAAGGCTACATTTCTACTAATCATGCATTTGGCTGGTTTTAACATATTTTCTAATAATCGGTTGTAAAGTAAAAAAGGGTTCACTCGTCTTTTTCCTATCCCCCCCAGTCTTCTCAATCAGAGAACGCCCCCGCAAAGAGTCCAGTACCTCTAATAATTCCGAAAACGAGATAGAATTATTTTTGTGCAAGGTTCTCAGAGATAGAGGCTTGTCTTGACTCGCTAAACTCTGTATAATTTTTTGTTCTAAATCCGATAACTTCTCAAACTGTCGGTCTAAGTTTTCGCGAAAGATATCATCAACTAAAATAGTTTGCAGGTTAGTGAATTCCACCACATCCCCATTAAAATACTCTTGAATCGTCGCGGCGACTAACTTTAAAGCCAAGGGATTCCCTTGATAATCCCGAATCAAACTATCCCATTTCTCCTCACCCGTTAACCCATTTTCGGCTAAGATTTGGCGGGCGGCGCCGTCGGGTAAAGGATTAAGTGGTAAGGAATGAACCGAGGGACGGGTTGTCTCTAATCGCCGGATATCTCTCAGGGTTTCTTGAGAACAAAGTAATAAACAACTTTGATGGGAGGTTTCACCAAGTTGTCTCAGAAGTAACCCGTACTCCTCATAGTCAGGACTATAGCGTCCAAATCTATCACCACTTCGCACAATTGTCTCCACATCATCAAGGATAAATAGACAACGGTGTTGGCTAAGATAATCGCGCAACTGGGAGAATCTCTCATTCAAGTCTGTGGGTAAATCCGATGCTTCCTGATTTCCCAAAGCGATAAGCCAATCCGCTAAAAGGGTGTCCAGGGGTAGCGGATTCCTAAGCGATCGCCAGATAATAAACTCAAACTCCTCCTCTATATCCTGCGCCAGGTTCACCGCCAACGTCGTTTTACCAATTCCACCCATTCCCAGGATGGCGACTAAGCGCGAGTTATCCTGAACAATCCATTGCTTTAGCCTCTCTAGTTCCTCTTGACGCCCATACATCACCGAGATATCCGGCGCTTCTCCCCAATCTCGACGCCGAGAGGACTGAGTTTGACGAGTTTGATACGCAGAAATGAGACGCTGTTTCAATTCCACTAACTTACCCGGACCCGTTCCTATAATTTCAAACTTGCGATAAACTTCACCCAGTCGCTTCCGCAAGGCGATAGGAGTGATCCCCAGAGATCGGGCAATCTCATCCTGAGTTGACTTGCCTGTCAGCACTAACGATAACGCCTCCAGTTCAGTGGAGGACACACCGCGTTCATCGGTCAAGGTTTTCAGGAATTCAGGGGGAATCGGGGAAGTCAATGTCTTTGGTTCTCACGTTAGTCTGTACTTCTCATTATAGACTGTGAGGCTAACCGACGATTCGTCGTTCGTAGTTGAAGCTTTAGCCTTCTCCAACTATCAAGGGAAGCATCTCTAGTCTTAGTCCATTTTAATGGACTTTAGCTATAAGCCCGGAGTTTGAACTCCGGGTTCCGGGCGGGTATCTGACTTCTAGTCGCCCTTTATATTTTATATAAGGTGAGAATTAATTCAGAATTTTATCTGCCACAATTGGGTCTTTGGATCATTTTTTGTCCCTAAACACCACTCAACCACCAAAAACCCAACTGTGAGGCTTAGTTAACCCCATCACGGAGGCTAACGCTGCATTGATCATCTAGGAGAAGAACGCAAAGATGGAGCCGCAGCCGCGCCATAATTCACTCGGCAACCAATATTAAAGATACTGACGCCACATTCTAGAGGAACCACGTCACCGTTCCGCATGGCGCTACAGCTTACATAACCATCATTATTGGTATCTTTCATCATGCACTCAATGGGTTCTGCACCAGCACGACTTGACCAAGATTTCATCCCCATCCCAGCAACAATGTGATGCCAGAAGAAAACCAGCAGGAAGAAACCCAGAAAAACTGAAACAATTGCTGTCGTGATCAATCCAGCTCTAAATTTCCAATTTTGCAGAAAATTACCAGACTTGGTTTGACTCGCATCTGGCGTAGGAGTCGATTCATTGATTGGTTTATCTTGAGTTTCGGTCATAGGAGTACGTAATCTCTTGTGATTTTAAGATAATCGCTTATGGATCTATTCTGATTGTAGCGATCGCGCCTTCTGACTGACTACTCCTCCACCCCCTCAACCTCAGGAACGGTACGATCGCCCGCCATGTAATATAATTGACAAACTGTTATCCGGCAACCCTCAAACCCTTTCTGTAACGCCACAAAGAGGCTCACTTAAGTGATATGAAAATCAAACACCCACTTGTATTTCTCGGATTGGTTATCACAATTTTATTCTCAATCCTTCTATACAATCCCTTGGTTTCTCCCAGTCAGGCTAATGTCACCGATTTAAGCCCCATATTTGGCAACACGATTGGAGCGTTTGTTCTTTATACTCCCCAAGACAATCAATACATTTACTACAACGAGGAGCGCTGCAATCAGAACTTTCCGCCGATGTCAACCTTTAAAATTCCCAACTCGATAATTAGTCTAGAAACGGGCGCGATCGCAGATGAGACGATCACGGTTTCTTACGATTCCCAAAAATACCCATCCGAAGATTGGTGGCCCCCCCAGTGGAAACAGGAAAATAACCTTCGTTCTGCGTTGAAATACTCGGTTGTCTGGTTGGCTACTTAGAGAAATCCGATGATGTTTATTTCTTTGCGCTCAATCTCGAAGGGAAACAAGAGGAAGCCAGCGGCAAAAAACGACTTGAGATGACCAAGCAAATTTTTACCCAGCTAGGAATTTTATAAATTGTCGCCAAAACTTACAAATTTTAAAACTCTTGCCTGTTGCCTCTCCTTACCATAAGACTCCCTGTAGCACCATCTGCACACCCCCTGAAGGAGAAATGGTTAGACCGCGACGCTGGGGTTTTACGGGTTTGGTATCCCTCAGCGCTAACTGATAACGTGACAAAATAGTCGCCAGAACCAGTTTCATTTCCATCTGCGCCAATGCCAAACCCACACAACGGCGACTACTACCGCTTCCGTGAATCCCGTCTGATTATCTAGAATTATCACTGCATAACCCAAAAATGATTAAGTTTAACAACATTTAAGTTGCAAAACATTGTAAAATTTTCATAAAGTTAATCTACCGATACAATTATTTAAGGTACTCAGCATGACTGCAACAACCCCAAAAACTACGTCACCCGTTCCAGCCTTTTGCGAAGGCATCCAATATTTTGGGCAAGCCTTACCGGGTTTGGAGACGTATGGTGGAAAACCTGCCATTGCTGAGGGCAACGTTGCAATTGCATCTCCATCTGACCCGGCGGCTGTCTTCCAAACCCTCCTAGCGGCTGATGCCCTGCGTTACCTAATCCTGCAAGTCACTGCATCCAAAGCATCCGGTCATCCCGGCGGATTTGCCAGCGTCGCCGAAGGCATCGCCGCATTAATCATGCTGGGCTATAAAAATATTATTACCGAAGTGGGACACCATGCCCCCGGCTTTTACAGCACCATGTTCTTAGACCGATCCCTAGAGGACATGGGGATTACAACGGTACAACAAATGCGGGAACGGTTCCGGGAAATGCATGGACTCCTCGGACACCTATCCGGTCAAATTCCTGGACTCCTCAACCCGGCTGGACCCTTGGGACAAGGGCAGCATTTCGCCATGGCGGGGGCGTTACTCCACCGGGATACCCTCTTCCCCGTGACAATTGGCGATGGGGGAATTGGTGAACCATACATAATGAGTAGTTTTGGTCACTTCCACACCGCCTATCCCGACGTCACCAACTTCCTGCCCATCTTAGTTTGGAATGGATACTCCCAGGAACACCACAGCATGGTATCCACCAAATCCAACGACGAGATGATTGAATACTGGGAAGGCAATGGATTTGAAGAAATTATCCTCGTCAATGCCAAAGACTTTGACGACGCCAATCAACCCGGTGAATACGTCGATAGCACCGCCTTTTCCTGGGAAAAACGCTTGGAATTTACCAAAGCCGTATTAGAAGCGACAGACAAAGCCGCTAAATCTGCCCTGGGCGGTAAGCTGACTGTACTGATTATCAAACAGCTTAAAGGCGCGGGTGTCCATGCGCGAGGTGCAAAAGCCCACAACCTCTACGCCTACCATACCCTAGACAATGAAGAAATTGTCCAGGCCTTGAAACAGCGTGCCTTACCCCCAGAAGCGTGGCAACTGGTACGCACCAACTCTGAACGCGCCGCTGGGGGGCCAGCGTCCCATCAGGTGGTGACGGAGAAAGAATTATCCCTACCGGATTTAGGCACATTACCCTTAAACGAATTTGCCGTTAAGGGGGATAAGCAAGTCGCAACAACAGCGATGGGGGCGTTGGTTGCCTATGTGGGGAAACAAGACCCTAACTTTATCATTTCTAACGCTGATGGCAATGCCGCCTCTGGGATTAATAACGTTAACGTGGCGCTGAAGATTCTCCATCCTACCGTTGATGAACTTTATTATCAGGGACCTAAGGGTCAAGTTTACGAACCCTTAAGTGAAGATGCTTGTGCGGGGTTAGCGGCGAGTTTAGCCTTGTTTGGTTCCCGTACTCTTTGGTGTTCCTATGAATCCTTCGCGATTAATGGGTTACCGATATGGCAAACAGTTACCCAAGCCATGGCAGAATTGCGCCGTCCAACACCGGCTACAATTACCTTATTTACCGCTGGGGCATTAGAACAAGGGCGCAATGGTTGGACTCACCAACGTCCAGAGATTGAAAATTACTTTGCTGCCATGATGCGGAATGGCAATGTGTTTCCTTTATTTCCCTGTGATGCCAATAGTATCCAGGTGTGTTATGACTGGGCGCTGACGATGAAGAATAAGGGAATTACGATTACAGCGAGTAAGTCACCTTTACCAGTATTAACCACATTTGAACAAACCCGTCAAGCCTTGAAAGATGGGGGTGTGGTACTCCATGACACCGAAGGGAGTAAGAAAGTCGTGTTTGCCGTGATTGGCGATATGCCGTTGATTCCCGTCTTAGATGCAGCCGTTCACCTGGAAAATCAAGGGATTGGCGTGCGAGTTGTTTCCGTGATTAGTCCTCGGCGTTTGTATCGTCCCCATGATGTGGCGTGGGAAACTTGTACAGATCCTGATAGCCACTTTTTAGATGATCAAAGGTTTGAGGAGTTGTTTGGTGGCGATGCGTTGATTGGCGTAACTGGGGGTGCTAGTGCCATGCTGGAACCGTTGATGTTACGGAGTACCGTTAAGCGCGATGTTTTTGCCTGGAAGCGCGGGGAAACCGCATCAAGTGCTGGTGAAATTATGGCATTTAATGGGTTAACGGCTGAGAATTTGGCGAAGCGGGCGACTGAGTTAGTTGGCTAGAATCGAGGTGAATTAGTTGGCTTTCCCCTACCTGAGTTAGGCTTGGGTAGGGGATTGTTATGATAGAGTCAAAAATGAGGGTTAAAACATAATTTATGACTAGCTCACTATCTCTGCAAACAATAATTGAACAAGGAAAACCCATGCAAATCACGATAAACATCCCCAAAGATCTGGAGCAAAACCTGATTCAACAAGCTACCCAACTCAATATTCCCCTTGAAAGCTTTATCCTCCAATCCTTGCGTCAACTGACTCAAACAACCCAAAGCAAAGTTGCCTGTTGGTCAGATACTATCCTTAGCTATAAAGGTGATCCTGACTTTCCAGCATTTGAATCTTACCGAGATGAACTTCTACCACCCCGCGAACCGGAGTTATTCTAATGCGCTACCTGCTTGATACCTGCGTCATTAGCGACTTCATCAAAGGGGAACCCGGTACCCAAGCCCGACTCAAGCAAACACCACCAACTGACATTGCGGTTTCCGTAATCACGGTTATGGAATTGCGCTATGGCTTACAACTCAACCCTCAACGCGCCCATAAAATTGAACCCGTTATTACCAGTTTTCTCAGTTCCATTACTCTGCTTCCTTTTGGCATTTCAGAAGCAGAACAAGTAGCTCATATTCGTGCCATTCTCAGATCTCAAGGACAGCCAATTGGCGCTTACGACGTGCTAATTGCGGCTACTGCCCTTCAGTACAACCTCGTCATGATCACTGCCAACCAACGGGAATTTGATCGAGTTCCTGGTTTACAAACTGAAAACTGGCGACAGTTATAGAAGAGCATTATTTTAAGAGCAAAATTTTGGATATCACGCACAATGAAGCAAGCTGAAAAAGGCGATCATAGATGTATTCTGTTGTTACAATTGGTCGTCTTGATCGCCTTGACGAATTTGACTATCGAGAGCGATGTGTTGAACGCCTCATCGAGATTGTAATGGACATTGAAAACTATATTGCGGTTGGTCGCTTCTTCATTCCATAGTGACAGATAAAGGAGCGAATTCATGAAAGTACAATACCCTCTGTTTTCCCAAGTTGCCCTGGCTCAGGACTTACCTGAATACAATCTGAAACGGGGAGATGTTGCGACAATTGTGGAATATTACCATAAGGCTGAAGGTGAAGAGGATGGATACAGCTTGGAAGGATTTGATGTGCCTCAAGTGACAATCGAGGTTGCCGCCTCGCAAATTATCCCCCTTGTTCAGTGGCAGCGGGAAGAAATCATATTACGCAAGTTGCGTCAGCTATCAGAATTAAGACAGCAACAATTGGAGGAGTACCTTGATTTTCTCTTACAAAGAGAGAAGATAGCAAAATGAATAAAAAACAAATGAAGCCCTAATTTATATAGCAGAAATAGAAACAAGTAGAAATGAATCCGAGACAAATTGAAAGCTGGGCATTGAGAGTTATTGATTGCGTCAAAAAGGGTCAACCTAACGAAGATTTTCTAGTTGAGTTGAAGCGAGATTGGATAGAAAAAGAAAAAGCGGCTCGTCGAATAGCAGGTCATGCAAATGCGGCGCGAGGAGAAAATATACTTTGGTTAATAGGTGTTGATGAAAACCAAGGTGTTATTGGAGTCAATGCCACCGATCTTGCTAGTTGGTATTCCACTGTAGAGTCTTGCTTTAATGAACTAGCGCCAAGAATGACACCCTTAAATATTCCTGTAGATGGGAAAACAGTTGTAGCTTTACTTTTTGAAACTGATCGCGCTCCTTTTGTCGTTAAAAATCCAGTTTATGGATCTAAAGGCGCAGGTGCTGTTGAGCTTGAAGTTCCTTGGCGTGAAAACACATCGATAAGATCAGCACATCGTTCTGATCTGATTCGATTACTAGCACCACTCGAACGGCTACCAGAGATTGAAATTATTGATTGTGACCTTACAGCAACAATAGAAGAAAGAGACTCTCGAGGAGTTTATACTCCTGATGAATTACGGTTGAGTTTAGAATTGTATATTGTTCCTAAAAACAAGAACCGTATAGTTATTCCGTTTCACCGATGTAAGGCAGAGTTTGAAATTAGCGGAATTACAACAATTCAATCTAATTGGCTCGAATTAGAGCCTGCTACAGGTAAGTATTATAGATGGGCAAATACATGGGCAAATACAGAGATACCTGGTTCTTTAACAATTCAAAGTACAGCACACGAAATTATAATTGATGCTCCTGGTAAGCTTGTACTAGAAGCAACAGCAGGAAGACCATCCTTGCCGGAGAATGCCAAAAATTGTGATGTTCGTATTTTCATTCATCTTTTACCAACTGATACTGATCGCCCAGTTGTCTTAACTAAGACATTGCCTTACCCAAAAGAACAATGACGGTTCATATTGTGTAGATTGTAGTATAAAATTAGTTGAGTAAAGTAGGCGGAGCATTCTCAAAGAGTAACCCAACGCAAGCGGGTGGTACTGGACACTGATCATGTCACACGAAAGTTAAACACAATAGCAAATTCTATTATCGTTACGCGAAACCAGGATGATAAGGATCTCTAATTTTAAATTAGATACTCAACACGAGTTTTAACGAGGTAACACCATGACACAGGAAGAGTTCTTGAATGAGTTTTTGTCCCTGCCGACTGAAGCACAACGTCAAGTTATAAACTTCATCGCTTTTTTAAAAAAATACAGGGAAACTGAACTTGCCTCTCAAACAGACAATATTGATTTAATCAATGATCCATTCATTGGGATGTGGCGAGATAGTCAAGATTTAGCTAATAGTACGGCTTGGGTGCGTAGTGTTAGAGAAAACGAGTGGTCAAAATCCCGTGGCTAATCCAACTATTGTAGATACCGACATACTGATTGATGCTGGTCGTGGTATTTCTGACGCCGTTACCTGTTTGCAAAACTTGAAATCAAGTTCTAGCTTGGCGATTAGTATAGTCACACAAATGGAATTAATTGTCGGCTGTGCTAACACAGAAGCTGATTATTGTGAGGTTACATTGAGAGTCATTAAATATGTACAAGATAGAAAAAAAACTTGATGGTAATTTTGTTAACAATTTTCACGATGGTTCTATATATGACTTGGTTTTTATTGATCTAGAATTTTGGCCAGATTATGTAAATAAAAAACCCGTACAAAGAATCTATGGCTATACCATTACTCGAATCCTCAAGTCAAGTAAGCAGCAATTTATAAAAATTAAATTTTTAGAATATAAAAATGAAGAGAAGCAACTGGTTAATGAAATCATAAGTGATATTTATGCGTTAAAGAATAAAATTTTTATTGGATTCAATATCAAGGATAGTGACTTCCTTACATTAAAGAGGAGATTAAACTGTCTCTCGATAAAATCACAACAGCTTGACATCAATTTTTTTGATTTTGCAAAAATCAATAAAGAAATAAAGCGCCAAGGTTTAAATAAACTGTTCAAAAACCTGGGAGTGAAATCCAATAAAAAAATTAATGGCAAATATTTTCGCAAAAACACAAAAAAAATACTTGCCAAAAGTAACGGATGGATAGATTGTCTATTAAATATGTTTGAATATTGCTTGGAAGATGCGGCTGCTTATTTTGAACTGGTTGCCAATTGGAACAAAAAATTCTCAGTAGTTACTAAAGAGATGATTATTGGTGAATCATTAGTGTCTTATCGTCAAAACCTAAAATCGGATCACTTACAAGAAACATGGATACTCCCGAACGAAGAAGATTATGAAATAACTATAAATCCTCTGTTAAATGCTATTTTTTATGAAGAGATAGAGAGATTATGGTATGATCAGCTCCTAGATGATTATTGGCAATAGTCTTATCCAGTTGAGTTTAAAGGTAACCTTCAACCTGAAGTAAATTACTACATTATTGATAAAAGGTTATCAGAACAAATGTGTGCCGTTGCCAAACGTCGGGGTATTTCTCCAACTAAGCTATTGAATTTGTGGGTGCAGGAAAAACTACGGGATGAGACGATATAATAACTCAGTCTGCTTACTCAAGAAGAGATGTTATCTAACCATCGTCGGGCAAAACCGTGCTGGAAAAACATCAGTACTGCAAGCGTTGCATTATATCAGTCGATTGGCTGGCTCAGAATTTAAATATATCTTCCAGCAGGAAAGATTACCTCAATTTATTACAACGACAGGCAAAAAAAATATTTTGGTTAATGCCAGCGGTTTTTGGGGATATAACACTATGACTATACAACTTACAGAACAACTCAACCCAGTCAACGACCAGTATTTTATCTTACCCGGTCGTTATAATTGGCAGCAATTCAAGGCAATTCAAGCCGTGATGCAAGAGGTTCCTGGATTAAAACTAACTTATTTGGATGGGTGTGTGGAGTTCATGACTACAGGTGAAGACCATGAAATGATTAAAAAATTTCTAGCGATTCTCCTAGAAGCCTACTTATTTGAAAAGGGGATTCAATTTATCCCCATTGGCAATGCCACTCGTGAAGCTGAAACGAAAGGTGCTTCCTTTGCTCCCGATGAATCTTACTATATTGGCACAAAGAAAGACCATCCTGATCTGGCAATTGAAGTGGCTCTCACCAGTGGCGGAACGGATAAACTCAAAAAGTACAAGCGGTTTCAAATTCCTGAAGTTTGGTTTTGGCAAAAGAATAAAATTTTAATCTACCGTTTTCGGCAAAATGACTATGAGCAAGTTGAGCGCAGTGAGTTTTTACCTAACTTGGATTTAGAGTTGCTGGTGCGCTGTGTGTTAATGTCTGATATAGTTGAGGCGAGAATGGCGTTTATTAATGCGATTCGACAGTAATTTCCCGGTTAATCTCATGTTAAATTACCCCCTTTGGTCACGGCGATTGAAATCGCTGCTACACAAACAAAGTCCGCCTGCGCGGACTGGGTTATAACGGGGGTAGCTAACCCGGATTTATTATGACATTGCGGTTTCCGTGATCACGGTTATGGAATTGCGCTATGGCTGACAACTCAACTCTCAACGCGCCCAGAAAATTGAACCCGTTTTAACGGGTTTTAGCTTTTAGCCCTAACTTTAGTTAAGGGCTTAAGTTAACTACTCTAGCTATACGATTATGGCGAAGACAGCGCAACTACAAGCTTTAAATTCCATGGCTTTTGCCAATCACCCAATGACGACGAAAGAAACGAGCTAGCGCTGATTCTTCCAAGGGTAAATAAATTGGGCGCCCGTGGGGACAGGTGCGGGGGTGGCGAGTCATTTTCCATTGATTTAATAATGTCTGCATCTGGTCTAAATTTAAGGGTGTGCCATTGCGAATTGCACTGCGACAAGCTGTGGCAACTTGTGCGTTTTGTAAGTCTCCACCTAAACTGAGTTCTAATAAGGCATCAGCACAGTCGTCTCGCTGATGTAGTAGGGCGGGTGCGTTGCGAACAGCCCACAGTTGATCGCCAAAGGGTTCTATTTCTAACCCAATCCGTTGCAGTTGTTCGAGTTGAACGGGGGTTAAATGGTTGAGAATTACGGGGGGTTCTAGGGGAACCAGTTGCCAGCGATCGCACAGTTGTTCGTACAAGACTCGCTCATGAGCAATATGCTGCTCAATTAACCACATTCCTGTATCATGTTCTGCCAGAATATACATGTTACGTACTTGGGCAACGGCTTTTAATTCCACTAAGCCAATATCCGAAGGATTACGCTCCTGTTTTGGTGACTCATCCAGGTGATAAACGCCCTTTTTTGCCGAGGCTGTCAGTAATTTGCCGACGCGATGGGATTGAGAGGCGGTGTCAAAATTTTCCGCCCCAATCCGCAAGGCTTGTTCAATGGCTTGGCTAATCTGTTCTTGCCAATAGGAAAGAGAATGCAGATAAATCTCGGCTTTGGCGGGATGACGATTCCAATCAATTTGGCTGGGGCAAATTTGTAGGTGAATAAAACAAATCGGATAGCGATCGCGCGGTAAGGTTCTCGCCATGGCGGTTAGAATCGTCTGTTCCAATTCTGGCGATCGCACTAATCGTCCATTGGTGGCTACTTTAACCCAATCTGGGCGGCGACGGTGACAGCGATCGGGTAATCCCAAAACCAAGGAGAGTGTGGAGTTTTGACCCTTCGCTTCGCTCAAGGGCATGGTTTGCCGAAAGTAGGGGCGGGTTTCACTACTATCCTTTTTTGTCACCTTGATGTTAGTAAACCCGCCCTCACCTCCCCATCTCCCCATCTCCCCTGCACCTTGGCTCCCCTCCTCTGGTGTGGGAACATCTAGGGTTAATTGCTGCAAATCATGCACGCGCACTGGTTTGAGGAGTTGCGGGATGATCTGTTGAGCCGTTTTACCCGGACTAATTGTAAACCAGGAGCGATCGCTGTGCTGAACTTGCCAGGTAACTGAGGGATGGCAAAGGGCTATATTCTGTATCGTGGCTTGGATTATGCGTTGTTGTTGACTCCTCGACGGTAATCCCTGACGACGCAGACGCCATTTGCCAAATAGATTCGAGACAGTCACCACTGTACCTGGCGCGATCGCAACCGCTTCTGTTTCTTCTGCTTCCCCCTGCGTATTATACGTACAGCGCCATCCCTCAAAACCTGTCAGTCGGCTGCATATTTCTAATTCGGCTAACGCGGCAATACTATGCAGGGCTTCACCGCGAAATCCCAAACTGGTAATCTTGTATAAATCATCGCGACTTTGAATTTTGCTGGTGCTGTGTGCCGATGCAGCTTTTTGTAAATCTGTCAAGTCCATACCCGTGCCATTATCTGCCACGCACACGCGCCACAAATCAAACCATACAGCCACAGCGATGCGCGTCGCCCCAGCATCCAAAGCATTTTCCACTAATTCTCGTACCACGGCGGCTAAGGAATCAATCACCTCGCCAGCCGCAATTAAGTTAACAACCTCCATTGGTAGGGTTTGAATAGAACCAGTCATAGTTTGCAGTAGGGGCGGGGTTAGCACTGTTGCGTTTCGCTGTTGATGATAACGTTTTCTCAAAACCAGCCCTGTAAACACTGATTTCACGGATTTATTGAAACGGTAGCGGAGAGGGTGTGAGAGGTTAGTCACACTGATTTCACGGAGGCGTTAGTTATCAATGGACAAAAGATGATTAGATTATCGGGCAAATTATTAACTTGTCTGTGTTAATCTGTGTCATTTAAAGGAATGCCAATCCCTTCCCGACCGACATAGACGAAATTCAGTGAACCTTCTAGATCATAAAAATCCTAAGCTTTTAATATTTGATCAGCAAGTTGTTGGAAAATTTTATCGACATAAGCACCTGTTTTCGCTGAGGTTTGATAAAGTCCGACTTCGGAATTTATGTCTTTATCCTGAACGAATTGAACCAGTTGGTTCATTTTTTCCGGTTCGACTAAATCCGATTTATTTAAGGCAATGGCAATTTTGCCTTTAGGATTAACCGAGAAAAACAGGTTAACGTGTTCATCTAATCGCTCAACGGTTTCCATGCGGCTGACATCAGCAACGACGATGACACCACTCGCCCCCTGTAAGTAACTAGGAGCAATGGATTTAAATTTAGTATGTCCCTCCAAGTCCCAGATAAGCAACTGTAAATTTACGGATTCTAGGGTTTTCCGAGAAATCTTCACACCAACGGTGGACAGATACTGATCGCTAAACTGGCGTTCGACGAAACGGCGAATCAAGCTAGTTTTGCCCACGCCAAAGTCACCGACGAGACAAATTTTTTTTGATATTTTAGCCATTGGTTATTGGTTATTGGTTATTGGTCATTGGTAACATTGGTTCAGGGTAATCCTTCTTACCGTTCCCCGTTCCCTGTTCCCTTGTCCTCATGTTTAACTTTAATTATGTCCAACTACTTATGCTTTTAACGTGCGATCGCCTCAAATTCGACAAATCGGCTGTATTTATGGGGTTCATCATCATACACGCCTGTGGGGGGTTTGGTGGTTCCGGAAACTTCTAAGCGTCTCGCATCGATTCCTTGACGCACCAGTACCTCAGTCACGGCTTTTGCTCGTTCGAGGGCTAATTCCTGATTTTCTAAGGGTGTGCCACTGGGATCACTATGACCAATGACTCGGAGTGACTGGTTGGGGTAATCGTTGAGGAATGCGGTCAAGGCGTCCATTTTGGCTTGTTCTGACGCTTTTAATTCGGCGGAATTGAGATCGAAGTAGATGCGAGAGGCTAAGGCTAGAGGTTGCAGTTGCACGGTGTTGGTTACAGAGTCTACTCCCGGAATTTTCTCTAAAGCCTGGGTAATTTTCTGGGCATCTTTGACCTGAATCACGCTACCTTCTACGGTAACTTGACCATCTTGAAAATTTGTCCAAATTGCTAAACGTTCGGTTTGATTGAGAATAGCGGTGACACGATCAACCTCGGCGGCAACTTCGACGAGATCGGGTGGAACCTTGATGGCAATGATATCATTATCTATCTCACCATTTGGTATAGTCGTTTGGGCAATTTGTCCAGCTTTTTCGACTAGATATTGATTCGGTAATTTGCCTGATAGGGTAATCGTATCGCCTTGTGCATCGACGTTTAACCGATAGACAGCAAGTTCGGGATCGGAGGCTAACGCGACGGCGGTTTCTTCCTCAAACTGCTGATTGACGCCACTGCGATGTAGATGAATACCCCAAGGAATAAAAATTATACCCAATACAGCAGCACAAAGGCTTAACAAGGCAACAGGAACTTTACGCGGTGACTGTTCTGATTTAGGATTAACCAGAGTTAATGATTCCAGAAGGGACGGGATTTGCTCCGGTACATTATCTGGATCACCATCAAATGATTCCATCGCCTTCCCATGGCGCAGAACAATGGTGCCCAACGCCTCGCGCATTTTGTCGATGAATGACTGTGGGGGATCGCCTTGTGTCACCACAGCGAGATAACAGTATCCGGCGACTTCCAAGAGAATGTCACAATGTCCGTATTCGATGCGATCCAGTTCGGAGATTTCACCGGATTGCATAATACAATCATTGACAAAACTGCGAATGGCTGTCAGCATCCCTGCCACCATATCTGACTCTAATTGTTGTTTGCCAAAGGGTTGAACTTCAGCAATGACTAATCCGGATGCTTTGTGGATCAGAAAAATCGCTTTGATGCTAAAGGGCATCGACTCTTTAAAAATGAGTTCCGCTTCAGAGATTCCCTGACTTTTTGCCCGAATTTTGCGAGCAATTCCCTGGGGACTTAGGGAGTTTTCCACTTTCTGATCAATCGCCCGCATCGCTTCGGACAAATATTTATAGAATGTCCCGCCCATGACTGGATAAAGGGCGTCTACCATCGTATCCCGTTCAATATCAATTTGTTCTTTAATCGCCGCACTCATTTCCGGGGCAATTGCTCGGGCAAATTCACCGGGGTTGCTGAGAATTTGATAGTTAACGGCAGATGGGATAATCGGCGCTAAGGCGGAACAGATGCCCTCTTTATCTTCTTTGGTTTTCGCCTCGATCATTTGATCCACAATGGGCGCGATCGCACTTGCCATTTCTTCTCTAGCTTCAGCAATTTTCATGCTTAAAATTTGAGTGATTAATGGCAGCATTAATTTAATTAAATTACTTGGATCATAAATCTGGCTTTCTAAAGATGAAAATTTTTCTTTTAGCAGTTCAATGCCTTCTTGCGAATCGAGAATATCCGGTGTTAACAATAATTTTTGCAAGCGTTCAAATTCATCCTCGATATTTGCATCATAAGCGACAATGGATTCCTGGTTAGCGTTTTCTGGTACATATTGAAGCTGAGATGATGATTCAAAATACTGGTCAGAGTCTTCGGTTGGCGACTGATCAGATTCGGTCAACCAGGATGAGGATGTTGTTCCATTTTCTGATGAATTGAAGGACGATTGATTCAGGGAGTCTAGCGCGGTTAGAAGTTGCTCAGGAACTGAATAATTGCTGGATTCAGTAGATTGTTTAGACAAGGTTTCAGGTGAGGTTGGGTTGAATTGAGATTGATGCAAGGGGTTAAAGTTTTGAGTGGAGGATCGATCGTGAGTTGCATGGTCAAATAATGATTCATTTTCCCCATTTGATAAACCCTCTAATGCTGTTTGAGTCTCCTCTGAATCGAAATGATCCGTGGAATTTGGCTGTGATTCTTCTAAATGAGTTTTACTTGGCACGGGATCTGGAAAACCTTTCTCCAAATCTCTCTCCTGCTCTTGAGAGGGCTTTGAATGGGGGGGGGTTAGGTCTGGCGTTGATTTTTCCAGATGGCGTGAAGAGTCTGCTAGATTAGTAGAGTCTGACTTATCGTCGGATTCTGGCGATTGAGGTAAGGTTTCTGACAACGGCGGCGATTTTTTATCTTCCCTTACTTCCAGAGGTTCCACCGGAACGTCTTTACCCGCTTCTACAACTTCCTGTTGTTTTAACTGATCAGTATGAGATTTACCCTGAGTTTCCCCGTTCTTCTGAGCGGAAGACATTTCTGGTGCGGTGGCTTCAGTCGAGTTAGGATCTTGTAAATCCATCAATAAATCCAGCAAGCCTTCTAGCTGGGATATGCCAGATCCCTTTTTTCCTGGTAAAGCCATAATTTGATCCTGCCTTATTCTATATCGGCACCGAGTTCGTAAATGACAAATTGAGTCAAAGTTGGCATTTGACTCAATTCTAATCCTATTCATTAAGAACATCCACACCATTGCTAGCTTTGAGCCAACATTTGGCTGAAACTAATCACTAGCAACTTGAGTAAATGGCAACATGTCCTCTGTTATTGCTTATCTTACTGAGATAGAGGACTTGCTTCTAAAAGCCTAACATCAACATCCACATCACTACCCGCTGCTTCTTTCAGCTCTGGAGCAAACTCCGTTCCTTTAATTCTTAATCCTAATTCAAACAAAATATCTGCCATATCATCTTTAGCAACTTTGCCTTCGTTAATTAAGGAAAAGCGCCGTTCGAGTTCTTCAAAAATATATGATCTCAGGCTTCTAATATCATCTTGGAGTTTTTCACGAGTTTCTGAGAGTTCGTTATGCAAATTATTGGTTTGTTTTTCTAAATTATTATCCAGTGATTCCAGATTGCCGGAAAACTTTTTGTTAACCATATCGATGGTTTGCCGAATCTCTGAATTATCGTTTTGAACCGTCATATTCAGCGACTTCAGTTTTTTCTCCAGGGAATCTACGGCGGCTCGTAACTCTGTCGCATAGACAGTCTTGGTTTGCTCGATGCGATCGCGCATTTCTTGCTGGATCAATGCCAGGTTCGATTCAATTTTGTCAATTCGGCTATCGTACTCTCGTAATTGAGCGCCGAAGATGATATCTCGGATCTGGTCAATATTGCCTAGGCGCTCGCGCATTTGTTCTTTACTGATTTCTGCCATACTTTTCCCTCTCACTTGGTTAAACGTCTGTTTGGCTCAACTTGATAGGTTGGCGGTCAATATCCCCCGATCGGGTGGTGACACTACTATAACACTGCTGCTATATCTAAAATATCAGTCAGAATCTTTCAAGTTAGAGTCTTTCCTTCTGAGTCAGTTATCTATTTTATTGCCGTCCCTATTTTTATCGAGTTTAACCATAGTTTTCTGAGATTACCTATTCAGCTATAAATACTTGACAAATTAGGTTTTATATGAATCGTAGGGACACAATATATCGTGCCCCTACGGATGGTGGGTAAAATCGATTGCACTATTTTAGTGGATCAATTTCGAGTGACTACGGTTGTGACGATGATAAGGGTATATCAACAGGCGTATTCTGGGAGGCGAGTGACTCACCCACCAGATTCCTAAGTCCCGCCGCGTTCAAAAGGTTGACCCACTGATTCGCCACCTCCGAATCACTCGGATAATTGCGGCGCAGTTCAACGAGCTGTGTTAGAGTATCCTGCCACAGTTCTGCCTCAGCATAGAGTTCCACTTTTTTTGTCGGTGATGCCTGCGCTAACTGAGTTTCTAAGGTAGGATTGATAGTTACCCGTCTCACCCATCCTTCAACCACCAGATCATTAGAGCGTTCCGCCTCGGGCGGACAGAGAATCGAGAACATCCAACGATAATCCTCACCCACTGCCAACGGTGATAAGCTAACGTCGTGGGGTAGATTTAAGGTGATGATTCCTGACTTGCCATTGGTACGGAATTTGCTTTGATAAACGAGATTTCCCTCGCTATCTTCCAGGACAAACTCCACAGGTAAGGGTGTACCAGGATTGGGTGAGGCTGGTAAGTAAATAAAAAAGCTGGGATAAGCCGCAACAGTTGTACCAAAGCGATCGCTCGGCATTAAAGCCGTTAACGGTTTACCGACAACGGGACAATTTCCTCCAGCACTTCGGGTTGCCCCTCCTTCGACACGGTTCGCCGAGCCAATTCCCCTTGGCGGTTCATATTTGTTGGTTGTCCAGGTTTGGGGTATTCCTTGAGCCTGGAGAATTTGGGGGCTGTGGATCAGGGCAAACCCTGCGGCAAATAGCGCCAGTTTTACCCCCACAGCGAGAGAAAATCGATAAAAAGGACGTCGCTTATGTACCATGACAGTGACTCAGTGATTAATTCGGATTGGTTCTGCCACCCTGAGCTACTGGTTCTTCAGAAATTACGTCTACGTCTAATTCGACTGAACGGAGCAATTGGCTCCATGCCGCCTTGACACCGGGATCATCCGGGCGATCGCGACGCAGTTCCACTAAGGTATTCAAGGTTTCATACCAAAGTCGTTCTTTAGCGTAGATAGCCACTCGCTGTTCCGGCGTTGCTTGTTGAATGCGGCGTACCAGATTGGGATCAGGTTCCACGCGCTCGAACGCACCATCAGCATATACAATACTGGATGGATCTCCAGGATTACAAATTAGTCCCAATGTCCACTTATATTTCTGACCCGTCTCTGGTGGAAGGACACTACTTTCTAAGTTAGGCAACGTTAAGCTCATAATACCGGGAGCGCCGACAACATATTGTTTTTCATCTCCCTGAGAATCTTGTCCGGTGTAATGGGCGAAAGCATACTTCGTCGAATAAATTTCCTCACCATTTGCATTCCGCACCGTCAACTCTACTCCCCAAGCTGTGTTTTTCGGTAGATACCAAGAGAGAGTAGGATACTCAGCCATGGTTTTGCCGACGGACATAGGAACCAATGCGATCGGAACTTGCTCTTTGTCTTTGTCTGCGATACAAACTCCTCTTGTACCACCAGCTTGTCTACTACGGGCGATATCTGGACCTTGACTGTCTGGCGGCGTGAATTCCCATTCTGTGGGGATATCACGGCTGAGGGGTGAACCCCCTAACTGTGCTTGTACCCCAGCGGGAACATTAGCCACAAGTCCAAGGGTTAGCGCTAAAGCGACTGTAAAACGGGATGAATGGGTAAACCAAGCCATAATAATTTAGAACTCCTTCTTTATCAGAGTCTTTCAAAGTTTTTGGGAAAATCTGTCTGAGCAGATACTTAACCTTCCGACAACAGGGATGATAATTGCAGAATTTTCAGGTTTCTCGCCGAATAATTTGCCTGAATAGTTCTATTCTAGCTTGAGATAGGGAGTGAACTGAAACCTGAGGTTGCACTTTTATCTGAATCTTTATGTTAGTTTTTCCCTATCTTTGTATTGGTTGTTTTATTCAACAGAAGTAGCTCCTGAGTTAGACAACGATTCAGTTAAAGCAGCACTCCTGTCTGGATTTAATTGCTCAGAAAGACTTTGTAAACCGACTGATTGCAATAACTTGTTCCACGCGGTTTGCACGTTGCGATCATTGGGAAAATCCTGATGGAGTTCTACCAAGGTGTCTAACGTGTCATACCAGAGCAATTCCTTGGCATAGAGTGCCACTCGTTCTTGAGGAGTTGCCTGTTGAGTCCGCATTTTTAGCGTTAGACTCGGTTCAACTCGCTTAATCCCACCACCCACAACCATATCTGCTGAACGATCCAGGGCGTCACAAACCAATGCTAATTGCCAGTAATATAGCTGATTCGTTTTCAGGGGAGCAAGATTAGCAGAAGTAGGAATCGCTAAACTCATAATTCTCGGCATCTGTGTTGCCCCTGTCACCGACTGCTCCAAGGAATACTTAACCCGGTAAATTTCTTCATCATTAGCATTTTTCAGTACAAACTCGACTGCCGATGCTGTTGTTGATGGCATATACCAGAATAATTTGGGATATTCCTCTAGGGTTTTACCGATCAATGATTCTGGAACTAGGGCAATTAGTGATTGATTATTCGGCGTACAATTCTCTGGCCCTCGCGTTCCACCCGCTTGTCGATTCACAGGAATCGGCTCAGGTGTTGAACCTTCTGGAGTTTTGAATTCCCACTGAGTTGGTAGTTCAGCACCCAGAGAGGTAGTCCTAACCTGGGTTGGCACTTGAGCGACTAGCTTGGTGGCTAGTCCTAGCATCAAAGCTATTGTTAAGAATGTTAGGTGTGATAAGCGGGTGAAACAAGTCATAATTCAGATATATGCTCGTAGAACCGAGTCTTTAGTATATAGATGTTAGAGCAGAAGCCAAGGTTCCAGACCCAGGTTAGTTTCCGTCAGACATAATCACCGTTTTGGCTCAGGCAAGCATCTACCTTAAGGGAAATGTTGCTGAATTAAGAGTTTGTCGTAAACGCTGCAAATCATGCTAGCCCACTTTTGGTCTGACTACGACCCCTGGTTATATCAGTACCATTGTCTTAAGTTGTTACTATTTTAACGTTAGACATGGGTAATCCCGGAACGTTGTTTCGACTCTTATCTAAATCTTCATCACTCTTAAAGCCAATTCCTGATTTCCATGCTTCTATCGCCTGAAAATTTAAATCTTTTGTAAAGATATAACTGTTCTCACTGGGGTGAAATACATGAATTCCTGCGAGATGGGGAATTCGCCCTTGTCCTCCAAGGCGACAAGGACTAGAGAAACTGGGCATCCAATGTTCCAGACGTGCTAGGGCGCGTCTAGAAGCAGGGGGAACAGAAATTAGAGCTTATCCGAGTAGAATCATATCTAACCCGACAGACTTCAGCAGTTTGTCCCAAGCCGCAATCACCGCCGGATCATTCGGGCGATCGCGCTGGAGTTTCACCAACGTCCCTAACGCTTCATACCACAGTCGTTCTTTTGCGTAAAGTACCACACGCTCCTCAGGTGGTGCTTGCTGTAAGCGACGGCTTAGGGTAGGGTCAATTGACACTCGCCGGATTGTGCCTGCCATATAAACATCACCAGATGGATCATTGGGGTTACAGATTATTCTTACAGTCCAGTCATACTTCTGATCCACTTTCAGTGGCAGAGAACTACCCTTTAATCTCGGTATGGTTAAACTGAGTATACCGGGCGTGCCAACGACCAATTGGGCATCTTGTCCCTGATCATCGTTTGAGGTGCCATGGGCAAAGGCATATTTGGTCGAGTAAATTTCCTGACTATCACTATTGGTTAACTTAAACTCCATGCCCCAAGCCCTTGTCCGGGGTAGATACCAAAAGATGGTGGGATACTCCGCCAGTGTTTGTCCCATACCAGACGCCGGTACTAAGGCAATGGGATAATTGCTGAGGCAACCCGCAAACGGTAAATTGCTGCTATCTTGTAGACCTGAATCACCAGAATTAGGCAGTGGCGCGGATTCCCATTGATCGGGTAACTGAGAACTGATCGAGGCATTGCTTAACTGCGCTTGTACCCGAACTGGCTCTTTCAGGCTCAACCCCACGATTAAAAGCAATGTTACTAAAGCGGTTATGGCTAGTTTGTGTGGGAAAAAACGGATGAGTTTCAGCATACATAAAAAACTTTTTTTGTCAATAAAATTATTGAATGAAAATGGCTACCCCATAACAACCAATGTTCAAAGGTGCGATCGCACCTTTAAAATATTGCAGATGCACGCCCGGAGCATCTGACTAAATCAGGGGGTATTGACACCACCTGAGTATAGATGGCGACGCTGAAATCTAAATCTTGATATAGACTGATCATGATTCCTAATCCTGATTCCTCTGTGTCACCTAAATTGAAATCTTTCCACACCATCAGACCGATTGGGGCGGCTGCCCTACAGGGTATTGCTTTTTGGGGAGAAAAATTGATTGCCATCGATGCCACGAGTGGCTATCTGTTGCAAATCAACCCCCAAACTGACGATACCAAAATTTTGAATTCCTCGCCGGATCTCGATTTTGCCGATGCGACGGGTTTAGCCATCGTAGGTGATACGCTGTGGTTGACGCGGAAAGAGAGTGTATACTATTGCCAACTCAACGGCGATCTCCAGCTTCAGCATTTCCTGACATTACCCTACACCGCCAATGGTATTGCACTCAAGGACTCGACGGTCTATATCACCTGTCAAAAAATGGGGTATATTCTGATTTACAGTCGGGATACCGGGCAGGAGATTACCCGCTTATATGCCCCAGGAATTGGCATGGAGAAGATTACGGTGCGGGATGAGGAACTTTGGCTCTCGGATCAGGAAGAACAAACCGTGTATTGTCTCGATCGCGCCACCGGAAACATTATTTTCAGCGTCTTAACTCCTTTTGAGAATCCCACGGGTTTAACCTTCTACCGAAACCCGCTTTCCGATCAGGAGATTCTCTATGTCGCCTATGCTAGCGTTGAACCCTATATCCGCGATAATCCCAACGCCCAACCTAATCATGAACTCCAATATCGCGATCGCACGTTTATTCATCCTCTGTACTTTCACTACAATGCCGAGGAACGCTATGCCCTCTCTAATGGCTATTTAATTGAAATGTCTTATGTGGAGGAACTCTCTCCCTTAGACAACGTAGCCCTCCAGGACATAGAATGGCGCATCGCCTTACCCTCAGAAACCCCACGCCAAAAAATCCGCGCCATTGAAGCCGTTGGGATTCCCTTCACCGAAGAAATCCAAGGCAATCAGCGGGTGGCGGTGTTTAAGTTCGATACCCTCGGCCCCGGAGAACGGCATTTATTTGGCTGGAAGGCGCTTCTAGAAGTCTGGAGTATCAAATATCGGATTACGCCCAGAGATTTAGAAAATACGCCAGAATTGCCAATTGAATACAAATCCCGCTACTTGGTGGATGATGACGAGTTAGCCATGGATACCGAAATCATCCGCCGCGCCGCCCTTGACGCTGCGGGTAGAGAAACGAATTTATTGCGACAAATGTATAGTATTCGCAATTATGTCTATGACCAACTCGCTTATGGAATCAAACCCCATATCGATACCCCAGATGTGGTGTTAGCGCGAGGAATTGGTTCCTGTGGGGAGTATCTCGGTGTCTTGTTAGCCCTATCCCGTCTCAGTGGGATTGCTTGTCGTACCGTTGGTCGTTACAAATGTCCCGCCCATCCCGATCAACGAGACATTCCCTTACAACCTGATTTTAATCATGTTTGGATGGAATTTTACTTACCAGGATTTGGTTGGGTTCCCATGGAATCTAATCCCGATGATACTCGCGAAGGTGGACCTTACCCGACTCGATTTTTTATGGGATTGGCTTGGTATCATGTAGAAATTGGTAAAGTAATTACGTTTGAAACCCTGACCAGTCAAGGTGTTCCAGTTAACAAGGAAGAGGTTTCGATTGGGGATTTAGCGATTAATCATGTCCGGTTCAAAATTCTCGAAGAATTACCACCTCCGGGAGAATAGTTTTGCCGAATGTAGGGGCTGGTTTGTGGGCTTTCGTTTTGCTATTGATGATAACATTTGTTCAAAACCCGCCCTTTCTGAGTGTAGGGGTGGGTTTCACTATTATCGTTTTGGGTTACATCCAGATGTAACTCGCGCCCTCCCCGACTCATCCTTCGCGGCGTTCAAGGACATGGTTTTGATGCCCTGTTTTTCTACGAATGACAAATGACAAATGACGAATGACAAATGACAA
>NZ_JAVKBY010000084.1:0-31952 GCF_040222985.1 Coleofasciculus sp. F4-SAH-05 | reverse complement strand
TTTAGCAATCAGTAGGACAATAGTTAATAACAGCCCCAATACAAGAAAAACCCTGAATCTACGTTGACGTTTATCATTCGTCATTTGTCATTTGTCATTTGTCATTTGTCATTCGTCATTTGTCATTTGTCATTTGTCATTTGATGGGCTTTTGTGTTTCTCTAATATTTTCCCTACACCCCACACCCCATACCCTACACCCCATACCCTACACCCCATACCCTACACCCTGCCTACCTTTGACGTGAGCTTGTCACCCCTTCAGGTTCCCTCCCCTTGATAAGGGGAGGGTTAGGGTGGGGTCAGATCAAGGTATTGCTTTCTTTTTGAAGCTCAAGTTGATATCAATGAAGGCTTGCGCCCGATTCTATAGGCATTAATTTTCGTCAAACAGCCGTTGAATAAACAAATTGGTTACTGACTGGAAATCCAACGCCTTGGTTACTGACTGGAAATCCTCCCCCATGACTCCCCTGCATCTCGTTAATATCTAAACCATAGAGTTTTGCACCTTTCAAATTGGCATCTAGTAACTCAGTTTTTCTGAGAATTGCCCAGGTTAGATTTGCATTCTCCAGATTCGCATTCTCCAGATTCGCGCCCGTCAAATCTGCGCCTTGGAGATTTGCCCAATCCAGTTTAGCGGATTCTAAATTCGCCGCAATCAAACTTGCCCCTTCTAAATTCGCCCGACTCAATCTCGCGCCACTAAAATTAACCCCTTCCAAATCAGCGCCCGCTAAATCTAAATCTTTTAACCAGGCGTAGCTGAGATTGACAAAACTCAGTGCTGACCCATAAACCCTAGCACCAATCAGCCTTGCTTCCGATAAATTCGCCCATTTAAAATTCACGCCCGTTAAATTTGCATCCCGCAAATTCACCCGTTCTAACTGCGCTCCGCAAAGATTTGCACCCCATAAGTTAGCCCGTCGGAGGTTTGTACCATTCAATATTGCTCCACTGAGTTTAGCACCGGTGAGCTTTGATTTGACCATAAAAGCACCACTCATATTCGCTTTAGTCAAATCAGCGTCAACCAGTTTGGCATCGCTCATTTTAACGTAATTAAGATTCGTCCAATTCATCTGAGCGCCACTCAAATCAGATTTGAGTAAAAATGCTCGCGTCAAATCAGCGCCTCTGAGATTCGCCCCCGTTAGGTTAACTCCGATTAACATAACTCCCCTGAGGTTAACCCCACTGAGGTCAATCCCGGTGAATTCTCGATTTCCTTGGTCGTACAGTTTGAGAAGTTGTCTAACGTTCATAGCTACAACGTCCACTCCACTAAGTATTTATGATTTGGGCAAACTTGAATAGATTGATAATTTTAATGGGATTCTCTTTCTACTTTAATCCTAATAGCTAATGAATAAACCTTCTTTGAAAAAATTTACGTTTATATCCAACGTCCTTAAACTGTAGTATAATCCATTTTTTATCTCCAAGTATTCCTAGAAACCGGGTTTCTCGTCAGGATGACAACGCCAGATCAACTTTTCACCTTTCATAACCCGGTTTCTTGACCAATGTCCTCCTATTCCTAGAAACTGGTTTTCTCGTCAGGATGACAACGCCAGATCAACTTTTCACCTTTCATAACCCGGTTTCTTGACCAATGTCCTAGGACGTTGCCCAAATTTTCCTGTCTGACATTTCCTAATAAAGATTATACTGCTATACGATTGCCATTTCGCCCAAATCGCTGCCTTCTTTATCAAGCTTAAAGAAATTGTTGAGTAATATTACACTTCAACACTATACCCCTAAGAATTCAGATTACGCTGCCATACTTGTCATACACCCTATACCGTTGAAATTTGCCATTAATGGGTTGATATAGATAGTGATGATTAGAAAAAAATAGATAATTCTACGACAAATGACGACTTAGGGCTTGCTGCACAAAGCCAAAACCGCAAAGCAAATCAATACTTTGAGCTTTATTAACAGAGGGTTTGATTCAAGGAAATCGGGTAGTATTCTTTAAATGTATGGCATCACCAAGCTATGGAAAAATGTACCAAGAGCTCCCCCAGCTTCCCCAGCTTCCCCAGCTCCCCCAGCTCCCCCAGCTTCCCCTCACCACAACACTCCCAACAGCAGCCTCGACTTATTTTTACGTCAGGGTGTGAATTTGACCCGCTTGAACAGAAAGAATTTGGGAGGAGTTCAACCACTGAGAATCAAATGCGCCTAAGTGAGTGGTTGTAATTAGGGTTTGAAACCGATCTTGAATCGCATCCAAAAGCTGATTTTGGCGGTTAGGATCAAGTTCTGCTAAAACATCATCCAGTAATAACAGGGGCGGTTCACCCACAACTTCTTCTATTAGTTTTAACTCTGCCAATTTTAGTGCCAAAACCAACGTCCGTTGTTGTCCTTGAGAACCATAGGAACGGGCAGGTGTTTGGTTAATTGTAAATTCCACATCATCTCGGTGTGGACCAACCAGAGTTATCCCCTGACGCTGTTCGGGAAAACGACGATGGTGGAGTTTATCTAAAAATGCCTGTTGAACAGCTTCTGGGTCATCCTTCTCTAGGTTGACATTTGGCGCGTAGGTCACTTCCAGTAACTCTGTTTTACCACTAATACTACTATGCCAAGATTTAGCAAGTGGTGCTAATCGTTGCAACACTCTAGCACGACGCCGAGTCACACGCGACCCCGCTGTTGCCAGTTGTGCATCCCAAAGGGCCAGTTCTACCTGGGGCGGCTTTGATATTACCCCCTCTGTCCTCTCTTCCTCCTGCTTCCGGATGGTTTTGAGCAAGGCGTTGCGCTGGCGCAAGACTTGATTATATTGCTGCAAAATATAAGCATAAATCGGTTCAAGTTGGGTGAGAATAGAATCCAGCCAATTCCGGCGTCGTTCTGGACTTCCACGAACTAAATCCAAATCCAGACTGGAAAACTGTACCGCATTCAAAATCCCCAAAAAATCAAGCTGGCGACGTAAGGATTCGCGATTTAGAGCAACAGTCCGACGTCCCTGACTGCGAAGCGTTAAACTTAGCTCAATAGAACCATAAGCCCGTTCCAAGATAGCCTGAATCTGACCCATAGAGGCATCCTCCAACACCAATTCGCGATCGCGTCCTGACCGATGAGTTTTCAGCGTTGAGAGTAATTCTACCGCTTCTAGCAGATTAGACTTCCCCTGAGCATTATTTCCCACCAAAATAGTTTTTGGTGCCTCAAAATTAACCAAGCAATCCCGATAATTCCGAAACTGGCGCAACTTTAAGCGTTTTAAGTACATTGGTCATTCGTCATTGGTCATTCGTCATTGGTCATTTGTCAGAGTTTGAGGACTATTTACGGTACGTAATACTTGGGGATTTATTTTCACAAACTAACTAAGTGTTAAATCACCTGATAACTCCCCCATCTACCGATTCATGCCTAATGACAAATGAGAAATTACCGATTTTTATACCAACGAATAAACAGTTTTTCCAACTCAACCCAAACAAACAATGACGTACTAAATCCTAAACAAATCAGCAATTCAGTAAGCGTGAGCGGTTCTGTCCCAAAGAAATTTTGTAAAAATGGCACATAAACCAATGCTAATTGTAAGATAGTCGTGACCGTGACTGCCCAGATTAAATAGGGATTCGAGAACGGATTTATCTCAACAGTTAAACGAGTATTGGAACGAACCGCGATCGCGTGTCCCATCTGAGCCACACATAATGTAGTAAAGACCATCGTTTTCCAGTGGAGTGGAAAATAGTCAAACGCCAACGCCATTAACGTAATCGTGACAATGGCGAAAATAATCCCAATGCGAACCATATAGGCTCCTAATCCCCTAGCAAAAATACTCTCACGGGGACTAAAGGGAGGACGCTTCATTACATCCGGTTCAGCCGGTTCTACTGCTAAGGCTAGGGCGGGTAAACCGTCGGTAACTAAGTTCATCCAGAGAATTTGTAACGGCGACAGGGGAACATCCGGGAGTCCCATAATCGGTGCAGCGGCAATGGTTAACACCTCACCAATATTACTGCCCAAGATATAGCGAATAAAGCGGCGGATATTATCATACACCGTGCGACCTTCTTCAGTCGCAGCAACAATCGTGGCAAAGTTATCATCCAGCAGTACCATATCACTGGCTTCTTTACTCACATCGGTTCCGGTAATCCCCATGGCAATGCCGATATCTGCTTGTTTCAAGGCGGGAGCATCATTCACCCCATCACCCGTCATTGCCACGAATTCACCTTGACGCTGAAGCCCTTGTACAATCCGCAGCTTATGTTCCGGAGAAACACGAGCATAAACGCTCACCTCTTCCACCTGTTTGTCAAGATCAGATTGTCCAAGCTTTTGTAACTCCTGACCCGTGAGAACCCGATCATGTTGATCCGCAATACCCAAAGCATGAGCGATCGCGCGAGCCGTAAGCTGATGATCGCCTGTAATCATCACCGGGCGGATACCCGCATTCCGACAGCGGCGCACAGCATCCAAAACTTCTGGACGAGGGGCATCTAACATCCCCACCAGTCCTAACCACACTAATCCTTGCTCTGTCGCTTCATGCGCCTCTACCCCGTCATCAGGTGCAGCATCTAGAGGCTTATAGGCAAACCCCAAAACCCGCAATCCCGCCCCAGCCATTTGATTATTGTGCCGCAGAATTTCCGTTCGTTGCTCATCGGTCAACACCTCAGTGCGATCGCCCGCCTGCAAAGAATGGCAACGCTCCAAGACTAACTCAGGGGAACCCTTGGTAAACATCAGGTAGGTTCCTTGTCCATCATTGGTTACCCCTGAGCCATTTGACCCTTGACATATTACACTCATGCGCTTCCGCTCTGAGGAAAAGGGAATTTCACCGACCCGAGGAAACTGACGCCGCAACGGTTCTTTATCCACACCGCCTTTACCGGCGAGAGTAATTAATGCTCCTTCGGTGGGGTCTCCTAAAATTAACCAATCCTCCTGTTCATACTGCAAGACGGCATCATTACAGAGGGCACACCCTTGAAGTAAGACCTGTAATTCGGGATACTCTTGGGCAGAAACCCCTGTCTCGGCGATGAGAAACTCCCCGTTAGGCGCATAGCCTTCTCCCGTAACTTGGAACGTGTGGTGGGGCGTGATTACCCATTGCACGACCATCTTATTTTGAGTCAGAGTCCCAGTTTTATCTGAACAGATCGTCGTCACACTGCCTAAGGTTTCCACAGCCGGAAGTTTCCGGATCAGAGCATGGCGACGCACCATGCGTTGAGTTCCCAGTGCCAAGGTTACAGTAATCACCGCAGGTAAGCCTTCTGGCACTACCGCTACCGCCATACTGAGAGACACTTCCACCAGTTGTTGCAGAACACCTAAATCGCCGCCACTTTTAATCAAGCCACCAACAACAACCAGCACCACCAGGATCAGAGAACCACTGACTAAGACATTCCCCAATTGGGTCATCCGCTGTTGCAGGGGTGTCGGTTCACTTTCCACGCCTTGCAACATTTCGGCGATGCGTCCCAATTCCGTCTTCATCCCTGTGGCTGCAACCAGGACGGTTCCTCGACCTTGAACGACTTCAGTTCCCTGAAACACTAAATTAATGCGATCGCCTAAGGGGGTATCCTCAGCTAAGGTGACAGGGGCCTCCTTATTCACCGCGTTCGCTTCTCCAGTTAACGCGGATTCCCGGATCTGGAGGTTTGATTCCTCAATTAACCGTCCATCTGCCGCAACTTGCACACCTGCTTCTAGGAGCATAATGTCTCCAGGGACAAGCTGTTTGCTATCCACCTCCATAGGTTTACCCTCGCGGAGGACACGGACTTTAGGAGAGGCGAGGTTTTTCAGGGCGGCGAGGGCTTTTTCAGCACGACTTTCTTGGAGATAGCCCAAGACACCGTTAAGAATAACGATTAATAGAATCGCGATCGTATCCTTAAACGGAACTTGACCCGCCTCTAACCCGCCTTGTCGCCAATCGATCAGGTCAATGACTCCGGAGATGATTGCCACCACAATCAGCATAATCAGCATGATATTGGTGAACTGCTCCAGAAGAATCGCCCAAGAACTGCGACCAGCAGTTTCTTCGAGTTCATTCAATCCGTAGTATTGCGATCGCAGGCTGATTTGTTCAGAGTTCAAACCCGTCTGCGGATTGCTCTCCAGTTGAGCAAGCGACTCGTCTATGGATTGGGTATGCCATGCATTTAAAGGATCAGGCAGCGAATGGGAAGGATGAGATGAAGTCACGGGGCAGGTTTGCATAAACATGATACCCAATCAATCATAGTCTTTTCAGCCAGTAACTGTAAGCAGGGGATTGGGGAGGATAATTTTGGATTGGGTATGGTTCAGACCTAACATACTACGTCTCTACTGGCATCGAGGAACAAGTCAACCTATTTGATGAGAGTGCGATCGCGACTTGACTCAAAACTCGAAACGCTCTCAGTTAGAGGGTTTTACAGTCTTTCGGTTCGGCTTCATTAGGCAAATTTTCATAAATTTCTGTTCTAGCCCTGAGATAAATATAGAAGGTTAGTTGAATACAGCCTTAACACATAGTTAGTCAATGAGGATGATCACTATGAAAGTAAAAGCTCTTTTGAGTTCTACGTTACTAGCATTGACGTTCCCTCTTAGTGCTTTCGCCAGTACTTATACTCAGAGCTATCCCTCACAATCAAGTCAAGGACTGTTTAATCATACAGAAACTGTTGAAATTGCACAACTGCAACGGTATGTAACTGCTCAATATATCTCGTCACGGTTGTACGGCTCAGAATCACGGATTTTAAATATAGCTCGTCGTGCTTCTAATAAAGTGAACTGGAAGTCTATCAACGTTGAAACGTTTAGCGCTGACCGGATGAGGCTTAATATCGTTGGGAAAGTTCCAGTAGGCGGAATATGGGTGAAAGATAATAATATTCGCGTTGGACTTTTTTTGCAGCGCGATCCCCAAGGTAATTTCCGAGTGGTTGATTACGACTTTCGTGTTTGGGGGGGTCATTATCCTGAGCGGGTCAGAAAAGAGGCGGCGAAAGAGTTAAGAACTCTACCCAATCATTATCCTCGTTTCCAGGGGGTGCTTAACAGTATCCTTGCTCAAGGTAACCAGAGGGGAGGATCAGTTAGATCGGTTACCGTAGATCGGTTACCGTAAATTAATGGTTCGACCTCTATCCCTTACTCAGAAAACTTTTTAGTCACTCTAGGGGCTATAGTTCCATTAGAAGCGAAGCTTTTAGATCATTACAAACTCTTAAATTTGCATCCAAGAGCTTCGCTTTTTTCACTTCAGGAATTTTTCCAAGGAGGAGCCAATGTACAATAATAGCGCCTTAGTCAAATCAATCCTGATTCTAGCCGCTAATCCTCAAGGAACCTCAAAGCTTCGTTTAGATGAGGAAGTCCGCGAAATTGATATTGGGCTACAACGTTCTCAGAAACGTGAGCAATTTGTTTTAAAACAACAATGGGCAGTACGTCCAAGGGATATTTATCGAGCTATTCTAGATGTTCGACCACAAATTGTTCATTTTTGTGGTCATGGAGAGGGAAACGAAGGATTAGTCTTTGAGGATGAAAGCGGGAGAAATAAATTTGTTGATTCCGAAGCCTTGGCTAATTTATTTAAACTTTTTTCTACTCAAGTAGAATGTGTACTGCTCAACGCCTGCTATTCGGATATTCAAGCGGCAGCAATTAGTCAGCATATTGATTATGTAATTGGGATGAAACAGGGTATTGGAGACAAGGCGGCAATTAACTTTGCTGTCGGTTTCTATGATGCGTTAGGTGCCGGAAAATGCTATGATTTTGCTTTCAATCTTGGCTGTTTAGCTATTCAGTTATCAGGTATGTCTGAGGAATCTACTCCAGCTATAAAAAAAAACGATGAACATGACAGATGAACAATTCCAACAAGCAATTGCTCTGATTTGTGGTAATATGGGTCTCACATCCTCAGAGAGACGGAAAGCAATTAATCGGTTACTAATTGCACTTCAGCAATTACCCCAACTATGTAAATCGTCTCATCCCCTTTATTTTGAAGCTTTAGACAAAACTTGGGAGTGGGTTAGTGAAAATATCTGTACGTTTCAACCCAAGCCACATCTGTCCATTCAAAGAAGTTTAGTGAATTGGATTAACGGATATTTAAGGTGGAGAATCAAGGATTTATATCAAAATAGCCAGTCTGGTCAAGAATACAGTTTAGATGTTCCCATCAATGAAAATGATGGAAATCAAACAAAGTGGCTTGATCAACTATCAGAAACTGGATTTAATCCTCCTAAGCTGAGTGGACTTGATGCTTATCTTGAAGAACGAAGAAGAGAAAACATTCGTATGATTTGGCAAAGATTTTACAATTATGTTACAGAAGACCCAGAAAAACGCTTGCGAAATTGCCACCCTCGTCAACACCCTAATTGTCACTGTCAGTATCTTTGTCAACAACTACTTTTCCAAGAACCACCAGAACCTTTGGCTAAAATCAGCCGAGAGTTAGGTGTCAATTACCAGACTCTCAACTCACACTGGAAAAACAGGTGTCTGCCACTCCTGCAACAAATTTTAGAGAATCTAGGATACTCAAGGAACGAATAATTATGAACAGTCAAGACAACCAATTTTTAGAAGTTCCACTCGGTATTGAAGCACATTCCCGCGCTAGTGAATTTGCCAGCGAACAAGTTAATGTTGAAAAAAGCAAACAAGTTTACTTGAATACCTTAGCGGTTTATGCCGTTCACCGATATCTCAAGTGGTTAGGAGTTAAAACTGACGTAACTCAAGGTGACTCTTGGCATCCCATTCTCAGAAATCGATGGAACATTGCCGATTTGGTTATTAATACTATTGGTAAACTAGAATGTCGTCCTGTGTTACCTGGAGAAACGACTGTATCTTTACCTCCAGAAATTCGGGACAACAGGATTGGTTATCTCGCCGTGCAATTCAGTGAGAATTTGGATACAGTTCAGCTGCTAGGATTTACGAAAACCGCAGCAACGGGAGTTCTGGACATTCGGCAATTGGGTTCACTTGATCAATTAATTGATGTCATTTCCACGCAGCCAGAACCTTTAGTCAATTTGAGTCAATGGTTTGATGGTATTTTTGATCAGGTTTGGCAAGGGATAGAAACCCTATTAGTGCCGAGAAAGTTGGCGTTTAAGAGTTCTATGGATGCTATCAAGCTGGAAAAGGTTGAACGAGTAAAAAAGATTAATCTAGGACTATTAATCAATCGGCAGGAATTCGCTTTAATTGTTAGTATTTGGGTAGAAGAAAATCAAGAAACAGGTGTGCTAATTCAAGTTCATCCCTTGGGAGAACAAGAGTATTTGCCTCGTAAATTAAAACTGAAAGTAACTCTTGAAGGTGAATCAGAAGGCAAATCAGACTCGGCGGAAGTCATGGCAAGGGAAGCTGATAATTGGATTCAGCTAGAATTTACTCAGATACCGGGAAAACAGGTTACAGTTCAACTGTCTCTAGACAATGAATCTGTGATTGAAAAATTTGTCGCTTAGTTGTTGATGAAGGCAAAAGAAGATGATTAAACAAGTTATACTCACAGTAGGAGACGGTAGTTTCATTCAGGGATTTGGTCAAACGACTATCCAGATTAGAACAATAGGTAAAAATCAAACTAATTCTTGCCTGCAATGGGATTTACCTGACTATCCTGCACTCGTCAATACCTATCAAAACTGGCAAAGTATTTATTATACTGTAATGAATGGTAGAGCTGGCTTTAGAAATCAAGTTAGGAATGTGAGTATTTCTGGGTGTAATCAAGAGATTGAATCCTTACGCATTTACCTTAATGATTGGCTTGCTCCTGTTAAACAACAATTAGAGCCAATCCTGGAGATAAATGACTCAACCGAGATTCAATTTGTGATCCAAACCCAGAATATTCAGCATGAAGCCAGCAAAAGCCTATTAGAAAAATTACCTTTGCATTGGTGGGATTTATTTCATGCAGATTGTTTTACTGATGTGGCAGTATCCTTCACTGAATTAGACCCTATTAGCGATATGTCTGAACAACGATTAGCCAGACCGAAACGAGTCAAAATCTTATGTATTCTCGGAGATAGTGAGAATATTGATGTCGAAGCAGATAGGCGATTACTCCGACAAATATCAGGAGCCTATTGTGTTTTTCTCCGACAACCTAAACGTTCAGACTTGGAACTCATCTTAAATGAACGTTGGGACATTCTCTTTTTTTCTGGACATAGTAGAACCGATATAGATGTTAACACGGGATTGCTCTATCTTAATCCAAAGGAAACGTTAAACATTCAAGACATCCGAAACACAATTCAAGATGCGATCGATAAAGGATTAAAGTTAGCTATTTTTAATTCCTGTGATGGTTTAGGATTAGCCCGTCAACTCGCCGACTTGGATATTGCCCAAATTATTGTTTGGCGAGAACCTGTTCCCGATAAAATAGCACAAGAGTTTTTGAAGTATTTTCTTGATTTTTTTACGACGGGTTTCTCTCTCTATAGTTCTGTGCAGCAGGCTCGGATTAAGGTAAAAGAATATATACAGAATCCAGAGAGAAACGAGCAACTGCCTAAGGTTAGTTGGTTACCCGTCATCCATCACAATCTAGCTAAAGCAGAAATGACTTGGCATAAATTACGCGGATACACAGGTAGTGAATCAAACGTCAAAGATAACCGAGACAAAAATAATCGGAAGTATCCTAATTGGGTAAAACCATTGCTGAAGCTAACCAGAAAACTAGGAATTCAAAGAATAATTGAAATGGTTGTCAATTGGATGCGCCCAAATAATCCGCGTCAAATATTACTTGATTTAGTGCAAAAATCATGGATTGAAGGAGTCCTCGAAAAATCATTGCATCTTGAACACATGATTGAGTTAGGCTTAGAGAAACATTTCAATGCCGTAACATTAACGGATGCGGAGAGTTTCAACCAAGAGAATCAAATCTTACCTGAAGGAACCAGAGGAATTGATATATTTGGTGAACTGGAAAACAAAAGAACAATGCTGATTCTCGGTGAACCCGGAGCGGGCAAAACCACGGCACTTTTAGAAATTGCTCGTGAATTAATTAACGACGCCAGGGAAGATAACACTTTACCAATTCCTGTAGTCCTTAATCTCTCTAGTTGGGGTGCAGATAAGAAACAAAAATCCTTGGATAAGTGGCTGGTTGAAGAATTGAATAGATTCTATCAGTTTCCTCGATTTATCTGCGAGTCTTTAATTAAAAATCAGCAATTGCTACTGCTTTTAGATGGTTTAGATGAAGTCGGTGCTTTAGATAAAATCAATCAAGATTGGCAACGAGACGCTTGTATTCTGGCAATTAATCAGTTTCTGCGAAGCTATGAAAGAACTGAAATGGTGGTTTGTAGTCGGCTCAATGAATATAACCTAATTTCAGAAAGACTTGACTGTCAATGTGCCGTTTTGTATAAGCCAATTACATCAAATCAAGTCAACCGCTATCTTGATGATAACCAGGACACATTACCCGGTGTTAAAGTGTTGTTTCCAGAAGACTTAACCATTCAATCCTTAGCTGAAAATCCGCTAACTCTGAATATAATGACCTTTGCCTATCAAGAAAAATCACGGGAAGACTTGGCAGGAATTAACTCATTCTCTGAACGGGAGAAAAACTTGCTTGACACTTACGTTGAAGAGAAGTTTAAGCGAGAGCAAAGCGGTGATTCTTATTCAGACAAAAATGCGAAACATTGGTTAACCTGGTTAGCACAAAGGATGCTACAACAGCCAAAACAGTCTAAACAGATATTTCTGATTGAGCAAATTCAACAAAATTGGCTACCCAGAGGTATTGATACTTTGATATATCATATTGGTATCCTATTCATTTGGGGAGTGATAGCTGGTTTGATTAGAGTTTTGCATTTTGGCACACAGGTGACAGATGATTTAGGCGAACAAATATCTTTTGCCTTTCCTTCTATAGTAGCTGGGATAACATCAAGTCTGATTCATCTGGTACTCTCTAATTTTTTCCTTCAAGTTATGCCCAGAAGTCTAAACAGAAACATCCCTCATGTTATATCAGGAATTTTGTCTGGACTAATATACAGCGCTTCGCGCTCTTATGGAGTACAGTATTAGCCCGCTATCCCTCAAACTGCTAGATTGATGTTGTACCTCATCGCAGAGGAAAGTGCTGTATGTGATCATTGCCGCACCATGGGTCTATGCAATTGCTCAAGGAAGTTTTGATGAAAAATGGAGAGAAATTGTGTCTCCATTAATAGTTGATGGAGTTGTTTTAGCAGTATTATTAAGTCGCTTTAGAATAGAAATAGGAGTTATTGATGCAGTCAAAACATCCTGGAAACAAGCTAGAATATATGCGACAATAGGTCTAGTCTGTGGTTCAATTTATATCCTTGGTCGCTGGCTTTTTACTGACCGATATAATATCGGTGATTCAGCTTATATTGTCAGTGTCATTTGGACTGAGTTAGCATTGTCTACTCTCCTACCTGGGTTGGTTGGTTTCTTAGACAAAGGAGTAAGTGTTTCTCAAACAATAATTCCAAACCAGGGTATTTGGAGATCCGCCAAGAATGCTTTTTTGTTCTTTTGCATCTTCTTTCCTGTCGGAATGTTTTGTGGATTACGTTATGATAGGGGAGGAATTCATGAAACCATCAGTATCGGATTAGCGGTTGGGTTGACTGGTGCAATGGCAGGTGGAAAAGGTTCCGTTTGTGCCGGTTTTGTTCTGATTCAACACTTCATGCTGCGGGTGATTCTCTGGTTGCGAGGCTTTGCTCCTTGGAATTATGCTCGTTTCCTAGACTACGCGGCGGAACGGGGTTTTTTACGCAAAGTTGGTGGTGGTTATATCTTTATCCATCGGATGCTGATGGAGCATTTTGCTCAAATGTAGTGCGATCGCGCTTCTTATTACCTATATCTGAAACGCTATATGGTTAAAAACAGGGAACGCCTCATTTTCTTTCTTTATACCTCTTGCCCACCCTAGTAAACTGTTCGGCATTTAAACCATAATGTTAGAAACTGCGAAATCTTTGTGGTACAACCATTTTGGTCACTGCTCATTCCCAATTTAAATGCATAACAGCTTACTGAGGTAAGACTCTCATCATTCAATCGCATTTTGTACCATGGCTTTGTTGAGGATAGCAGATGGAGTTTGAAGGGTATCAGGGTTCGTCACAAGTTTCTCTACTGTCGCACTCAATAACCCGGAGCAGATTTGACGCCAAGCCTCACGCTGTGCCGTATGTGCTTCCTGCTGGCACCATTGCGCGATCGCGTCTGATAAATCTTCTAGTTTATCGGGTAAGGGTTGAATTAAAAAAGCCAACTCAGCTAAGTCTTGTGGGGAGAAAAGCTGGCGTTGATGATTTAACAGCTCAACAAAAGCGACAACATTTTGTTGAGCGAATAATCGAGAAGCATGTTGAACAAATTCCAGTGGCAAATCTTGCAATTGAGCGATTTGCTCCCAGCTTAATCCAAACTGGATCATGCGTGGTATAGCGGTTAACTTGGCTTTGAGTTCCCCTCTTTTTTCGCCTCTTTGTTCCCCTCTTTGTTCCCCTTCAGAAAACCCTTCTTGCTTGGCTTCCTGATACACTTTGGTTTGTTTTAGTTCACTTAAACCTAACATGGCTTCTATCTCCTGACGGCTTTTTTGTGGTAATTTATAAACGATGATTGTTTCGATTAAATCAATTAAGTCTCGTTTTGTGGTTGGATCAGCGATCTGGACTTGGGCTTGGTCGATTAACTGCCTTGCCACTGTCGGTGCTGTCTGTTGATTCTCGATTACTAGCTTAACAATGTTTACCCCCAGGGAATCCGATGCCGTTTCCTCTAACTCGTCCAAGTAAATTCGTTGCACTCGACTGAAGAGTTCCCTAAATTGTAACGGTTGTTCTCGTTCAATTCGGCGACTGGGGTAAATCACTACAACCCGCCAGGGATGAGGGGGTTTGTATTGATTCAGAAAGATAAACAGTTCCGTAAATAAACGATAGTATAAATTCTCATCGGGTTGGAACTGAACTTCGACGACGTAGAAGGGTTGGTTTGAGGTTTGGTTCTTGGGTAAAAATAAACCATCAAGTCGAAATGAGAGTTGTTTGATTTCACGGGAGGTGAATTCATAGGTTGGGGCTTGTGCTGTGGATTGGTTAATTAGTTCAAAGAAAATACTAGGGAACTCTTTAAACAGGCTATAGAAGATGGTGTCAGTTTTCACATTCTCCTGGGGTAAACGTCACCGAGTTGACAAGGGGTAGTATGGCAACTCTGTGACCCAAAATTTCTATAGCAGTGGTATTGACAAAATCAACAAAATATGGATTGAGACAATGAGAGAGAGTAGGTAAGAGGTGTTGGTTTAGGTGCATCTGCGCCGGGGATACTTCAGATTAAAACTGATAGCGAACTGAAAAGTGAAATCCCTCATCTTGAGCATTTTCACCTTGATCCTCCAGTTCGACTAAGGGTAAACCATAGTCAAGGCGCAAATCTAATCCGGGTAGCGGTTGCCAAAGTATCCCCATCCCCAGACTGGCTAAAAACTGCTCTTGAGGCAGAGGGTTCTGATTATCGGGATTATTCCACACCCAACCCGCATCAAAAAATGGCGCAATTTGAAACGTTGACGCACCGGATGCATTTTTCTCTAAGGTGATCCGGTCTTCTAAGAACAATCGCACCCCGTTATCTCCAATTCGAGCATTCTGTCGATAGCCTCGCACGGATTGAGCGCCACCAATAACAAATTGCTGAGACGGCAAAAGAGTATTGGGGGTTAGTTGAATATCAGCCCCCATAATTAAAAAATGACCATCACTGAAAATTTGAACTCGTTGGATCTGACCCAGCCAGGTCAAAAAACGTCCATCCGGCTCAGGATCGGGATTAACAGTCGCATCCAACCACCCTGTACCCAGACTAAAGAGCGATCGCACTGACCACGCTCCCCTGGAATCACGACGTAGGTAGTCTTGTCCAAATTGAATTACACTGGTGCGCGTTATCCCGTCAATATCAGCACCAGGACTTAAAGGGGCAGGCATATCCAAAAAAAATGTCTGACTTTCCCTAAAGCTAAAAGCTAGGGATAGGGCGAATTCTTCACGGGAGGTGCGAATTAAGGGTTGACTAAAACTAATCTCATACTGTTCTGATTCCCCCTCAATACCGAATTGAGTAAAGGGTTCGGCTGTGATTTGATTGCGATCAACGCTGGCTTGCACTTGCAGGGTGCCATTTTTAGGATTTAGGGGAAGGCGATAGCCCATATTGATCACCTTTGAGCCACTAGTGGTGGAATAGAAGTAACTCGCCGTCAGTTCATCCCCATACCCGGTCAGATTACGATAGCGTCCATTTACGCCCAATCGTTCTGAACCTACACTCGGCGGTGAATAGTTATCGGTGGTAAGACTACTTTCAAAGGGATTGGCTTCAACAACACGAATAATTAAATTGCTCTTTCCCGATTGAGTACCAGCACGAAGACTCGCCTCTACGGACTCAAATAAGGGATTCGCCCGCAGTAGCCGCAATTTATCTTCCAAGCGAGCGGTATTTAAGGGGGTGCTGACACCAAGCTGAATCCGATTCCGGATGTAACTGGGTTTAAGGCGACGAATTCCCTCAATTTTAATCTCCTCCAGACTCCCTTCCAGGACAAAAATCTCTACGACACCATCAGTAATAACCTGGTCTACTAGAATGGCTCTTGAGGTGATGTAACCACGATTTAAATAGAGTTGAGTGATGGCATCAGCAGCCTCTTGCAATTGTTGTAGGGTAACCGCTTCTCCTTCCAAGGGTTGGACAATGGGATTGAAGTCATCGGGTTCAAAGATGGTGCTACCTGTGACATTGATTTTCTCGATTTGAATACTCTCCACGTTAGAATTCGTGGGACGAGAGGGAGTGGGTTCAGGTTGGGTCAACGGTGGGGACTGATCAGGACGTAAGGGTTCAGGACTAGGCGTGGGTTGAGGAAAACGATCATCCGGATTGGGTTGGATGGTTTCGGGGTTGGGAATCGTGGGCGGGGTTTGTGCGATCGGAACCTCATCCAGGTAAGCGTGATCTGGGGTAAAAATAGGGTCGAGTTTGGAGTGAGACGCTTCTGGATCAAAAGAGCGATCGCAAGATTCGAGTTCAGCACGATTGGGCTGCTCTCTACAGGCTTCCTCAGCTTCTCTCTCCCCGTACTGGAGATCCTTAGTTAGCTCCTGTTCGTTTAAAGCGTGATTATCTCCGTCTACTCTGCCATTTAACTCTTGTCCTGGGAGCCAGTCCTCCTCTGTCCTAAAGTCATTTTCTGCCTTCTGAGAGCCTTCTACCTTCTGAGAGCCTTCTACCTGCTGAGATTGCTGGTGAGAGAGTTCCATAAGATTAGGGAAATGAACAGGGTTTTGGCTCACTTGTGACACAGACATTGGAGTTGTACCCAGCGCCGTTGGTGCATTTAAACCCATAATACCCACCCAAACAGGTGTCAGTTGTCCCAGAATCTGCCCCTGTGAACTACCCATCGCTGACTTTCAGTACAGCGTGGGCTTCTGATTTCGCTGGGGAATGCCGCAGCTTAGACTTACGCCCAAGCTTTGGTCTTACTTCCCCTCCGTCAGCAGCAGTCCCAGTCCCTGAGACCGATAAGATTCTGATGCCTTCTGCTCTGATATTTACTGAGGCATTACCGTCTCTATCGTGGTGAGTGCCACAGCTAGGGCAAGTCCATTCCCTAACCTCTAAGGGCATCTCCTTCACTTGATAATGGCAGTTTGAGCAGAGTTTAGAACTAGGAAACCATCGGTCAATTTCTACCAATACCTTACCCTCAAATTCAAGCTTGTACGATAGGAAATTGACAAATATTCCCCAGCCTACATCAGAAATAGATGCAGCTAGTTTGTGGTTACGAACCATGCCCTTAGTATTTAGGCTTTCGACTACGATGACTTGGTTTTCGTCAACAAGCTTTCTGGACAGCTTATGCAGGTAGTCTTGACGGACATTTGATACTCGTTCGTGAACCCTAGCCACCAGTTTCCTGGCTTTATCTCTTGACTTGCTTCCTTTCTCCTTTCTGTCTAATTTCCGTTGCTTGCGCTTAAGGTTACGCTCATGTTTAGCTAAATGTTTAGGATTAGCAAACTTAGAGGTCTTAACACCATCATTGACAATAGCAAAGTCCTTTAAACCTAGGTCAATCCCGATTACATTACCATCAGTGTTACTCGGTGGGTTATCCCCTTCTACCTCAGTCAAGACGGACGCAAAATATCTCCCCGATGGGGTCATGCTAACCGTTACCGTCTTGATAGTTCCTTCGATTGGTCGGTGTATTTTAGCTTTCACTATGCCGACGCGACCCGGAAATTTGAGGCAGTCATCAATAACCCTAACTGACTGGGGATACTGAATAGATTGCCTATTCTTTTTAGCCTTGAACCTTGGGTATCTAGCTCTACCCTCAAAGAAGTTACGGTAAGCTGTCACTAAGTTAAGCGTAGTCGCTTGTAAGACTTGAGAATAGCAGTCAGACAACCATTCAGTCCCCTCCTGTTTTTTAAGCTTAGGTAAAAATGCATTCAATGCGGACTGACTCAAGCCCTTACCCGTTAGCTGGTAGGTTTCAATGCACAGATTAAGAGCATGATTCCACCACCAACGGCTACAGCCAAAGTGTTGAGCTAGTATTTCTTGTTGTTCAGTTGTCGGATACAGCCTAACTTTGACGGCTTGATGTTGCATTGTTTTCACCTTTTCTTACTAATATATACTATTCTCAGTAAATAGTATCAGGATGGTTTGTAAATTTTATCGGGATTGACCAATAAAATTTACTTGGGGGATGTCCATGTATCAAGGGCGCTCACCCTGAGCGGAGTCGAAGGGTAGAGCGTGGGACTTATCGCCTCCCCCAAACCCCCACCATCAGTTAACACTCTCACTTGAGGTGTTTCCACCTGCCATGTCCCTGATTTTACCTGTTGAACCGCCTGGGAATTAAAAAGTTCTGTCAGCATGAGGCTAATTTCTTCGAGTGTCATCCTATTTTGTTTGACAAAAGTTCTGAAAAAAAATCCCCCGACAGTTGCCAGGGGATAGGTTGAGCCGTATCAAAAATTGGGGATGAAGTGTAAAGTAACAAGTTTGATGACCGTTCTTAGTTATCTATTGTCCTTCACCCTGTAATCGTTACAGCCATTCGGGAACCATTTCTTCTTTGGTGTTGGTATTGCGTGAGGGCGTCTCGCGGGTAAATTTCATCTGAATCGAGCGAGTTTGTTCGCCATCTGCTGCTACTGCCATGATGGGGTAATCAATTAAACCATCTTGGAAGGACATTTGGAAGCGGAAGGTTCCGTCTGGGTTCAGTTTAATTGGACGCCCGCCAATGGTTACGGTTGCATCGGGTTCGGTTGCACCGTAGACAATCAATTCAGCATCGGCAACTAACCAGAACTGACGAGGACGAATCGGTGGCATAGAAGCCGACATCCCCATCCCGACTCCGGACATGCCAACACCGGACATGGTTAAGCCAGACATGGTGGGTACAGCCCACATCCCTGCCCCAGAGGGGAAGATGTAGGAACTGACGGATTGAGACGGAGCCATCGATCCGGGAACGTGCTGCATTGAACCGTACATAGAACCCGCGACGCGCTGAGCTTCGGCAGATTTTGCCAGGCCAAAGATTTCGTCGTAGATGGGGTTCTCGGTATGTGCGGTATCTGCGGTAACAGGTTGGCGCTTTCTGGGAGGAACCAACTCGTATAAGGTTTTGCCTTGGAGTTCTTCATCCCAATTAACGGTGATGAATTGGTCTTCAATCCAGTCGCTGGGATAAACCGGGGGAACATGGACGGGTGTAGAACGGGCTAGGATTAACCAACGACCATCGGCACAACGATAACCGATATCCACTACGTAGTCGCGATCGCTAACGGGTAGAGGTAAGTACCATTCTCTTGCTAGTTCGTCACAGGGATATTCCTGAATGCTATGGGCGCTTTGGTATTCCAGGTTAATATCGGTGACATCATAAATCCGCAGCGCTAATTGCTGTCCTCCCTGACGCCGCAGCTCTTCCTTGTGTTCGTTAGGAATATCCCAGTAGGTATACGCCCATTGGGGATCGCGGGGCATGAGTACGATCCGACTTTCACCATAACCAGAGGGTAAATCTGGTAATCCTTCGTCTACAGATGCTAGATCACCACCGGTGCGATCGTCTTGACCAAGTTCAAATTTAGATGCTTCCACTTCTGGTTGTGCCTCCACTGTGCTAGTTGGACTGATTGAGATTTTGGTATGTTGGACTTTTTGAATTTCTGCCAGTAACTGCGCTTTACGCATCCGGCTATACCGTGAGATGCCGTACTCACTGGCAACTCTACGCAGTTGCCGTAAGGTCATCTCTTCTAAAGGTGGGCGTTCTTTTGCCATGAATATGCTCTCCAATTGTTAGGTCGGTAGGTTGTATCTCTCCTGGTGAATCAAAAGATGGGGATCATAATTTAACAACATCACATTTGATAAAGGTTAATGATTCCTACCGCCTTGGAGTAAGTCAGTCTCGGTGACGCATTGCATTCGTCTTTCGTTTGGGCAGGTACAAACTCACGCACGACTTACTGTTTAGGCTGACGTTGGGGATTTCTCCCGATAACACTTAGGTTTCTCCAGTCAGGATCACAGAAATACTGATTATGAGTATTTCTTTGGGATCGCTTTATTTATCTATGTACCAGAAATGCCTTAGGTATGGTCAAGGGGATCAAGACGCCAATTTTCACGAATTGACGAATTTACAAGCTTATCGGGGATCGCAATGTCATGGAATCATGACATTGCGACGACAAGGGGATCGCTTAGGGGAGCAGGGGAGCTGGGGGAGCTGGGGGAGCTGGGGGAGCTGGGGGAGCTGGGGAAGATGAGGGAGATGGGGAAGATGAGGGAGATGGGGAAGATGAGGGAGATAGAGGAGTCATGTTCCAGGCGTGATTACAGAAGCATCTGTCTGTAGGGGCGGGTTTAGGGACTAATATTGATTGTTATCCCTAGCTTGGCAGCAAAACCCGCCCCGACCAAATGACAAATGACAAATGACAAATGACGAATGACAAATGACAAATGACAAATGACAAATGACAAATGACAAATGACAAATGACAAATGACGAATGACGAATGACGAATGACAAATCACAGATAACTAAATAGTTGCCAACCCTGACGGGTTAAGCGGGAGACGATTTGCTCATAGCGTTTTTGCAAGGTTTGCTCAAATTCCGGCTGTTGTAACCCCTTGCGCCATAGAATCAGGGCATCTTCACCTGTATCTTGGTAATATCCTCGGCGTCGTCCGGCTGGGATAAAATCAAACTTTTGGTAGAGAGACAGGGCGGCGTGATTCGAGGGTTTAACCTCTAAGGTTGCCCACTCCAACTGACGCTGTTTGGCGTCCTTGAGTAAGGCATACAGTAAAAATTGTCCGAGTCCCTGATTTTGGTAGTTGGGATGCACCGCCAAAATTGTAATATGTGCTTCCTCCAGAATTGACCAGTAACACCCTAAACCCACTAGGGCATTGGGTAAACCTTCTGCCAGTGGATTTTGGGGCATAACAACGGCTGAATTGCAACCGAATGGTTGCTGATTTAAGCTATTCTTTGCTTCTAAAACCAATAATTGACTATTGGGGCTATTTAACTCTCGTTCGTAGCCCGATCGCGTCCACAGTCCGCCAAAACATACTTGATCTAGATCTACTGCCGCATTTAGTTGTGCTGTGGTTAGCGGCTTAATCTCTAAGACAGTCACATCACTCAATTGTACACTAAACTAACGGACGCTTTTGGTGTACCTGCCCATATCCATCGCCAAGATAATCACGATATTATGCTATTGACTGACTCCACTCAGGTGCAAAACTCTGGACAACGATATCTTTCCGCGAATGCTAATCTCGATACTCGCTCCCCGAATCAAGAACTGTTGCCGCTCACCGCGACTGTTAACAGCCAAGACTGCCTAGAAATTGGGGGGTGTGATGTCAAAGATTTAGTCGAGCAATTTGGTTCTCCCCTCTATATTTTAGATGAAATCACAGTAAGAACGGCTTGCCGTCAGTATCGAGAGGCCTTTGCCCGTTACTATCCCGGAGATACCTTAGTGCTGTATGCTTCAAAAGCCTGGAATTGTTTAGCGGTTTGTGCGATCGCGGCATCGGAAGGTTTGGGTGTTGATGTCGTATCCGGAGGCGAACTCTACACGGCATTAGAAGCTGGGGTCAAAGCCGATAAGCTGTATTTCCATGGCAATAACAAGTCTATCGCTGAACTCCAGCTCGCGATCGAAAGCCATTGCACGATTGTTGTTGATAATCGGTTAGAGTTAGAAACTCTGGCAGATTTGGCACAAAAAACATCTCCGGATACCAAGGTGCGGATCATGATTCGGATCACACCTGGGATCGAGTGTCACACCCATGACTATATTCGCACGGGTCATCTGGATAGCAAATTTGGTTTTGATCCCCACAGTCTAGATCAGGTTTTTGCCTTCATTAGCCAAAATCCTATCCTCGACTGTATTGGTTTACACGCTCACATTGGGTCACAGATTTTTGAGAGTCAACCGCACAAAGATCTCGGGGCGGTTTTGGTTGATTATCTCCAGAAAGCCGCTCAGTTCAATCTATCCATTCAAGAACTGAATATCGGCGGCGGCTTGGGAATTCGCTATACCGAAGACGATGATCCCCCCACGATTGATGCTTGGGTTAAGGGCGTTTGTGAAGCCGTGGTTAATGCCTGTAACCAGCAGCAGTTACCTTTACCGAGGTTATTATCAGAACCCGGGCGATCGATTATTGGACCCGCTTGTGTGACGGCGTATACCATCGGCAGCCGTAAGGAGATCCCGCAAACGCGAACCTATCTGGCGGTTGATGGGGGAATGTCTGATAATCCACGTCCGATTACTTATCAATCGGTCTATCGTCCAGTCGTTGCTAATCGCATGTCAGCACCGATAACCGAAACCGTCACGATAGCGGGTAAACATTGTGAATCCGGGGATATTTTACTCAAAGATGCCCAATTACCCGAAACCCAACCTGGGGATCTGCTCGTGATTATGGGAACTGGGGCATACAATTACAGCATGGCGTCTAACTATAATCGTGTGCCTCGACCTGCAGCGGTGTTAGTTAAGGATGGAAAGGCTGAATTAATTGTGCAGCGAGAAACCTATCAAGACTTGATCCGGTTTGATCATTTACCGAAACGACTTGTATCCCAGAATTAGGGATGAAGGAGCAATGTAGAGACGCGCCATGGCGCGTCTGGAAGCTGGGGGAGCAAATAACCAAGGACGAATGACAAAGGACGAATGACAAAGGACGAATGACAAATGACAACTCCCCGCCTAATCTCGTTACAATCAAGCCAGAGTCAAGCTCTCAGTTGCTAAACGTTTAATTAAGTTCAATGCCTGCGTCGTCGTCGGGTTCTTTTCCTGACTCTGGCTGGGTTCAATCCTTATTGCTGGACAGCGTTGATGTCGGATTGGTTCTAGCCCTCACCTATATGGTTCTCCTCATTATCGGGGAGCGTCGTACCTTGTGGATGGTTCGGGGGCTAATCGTCTTGATGCTAGCGGCAGCGGTCAGTAATCAACTAGGATTGACCCTGTTGAGTTTTGTGTTAGAAAAATTGGTGGTTGGTTCGGCTGTGGCGATGGCTGTCATCTTTCAGTCAGAATTTCGCCGTTTTCTCGAACAAGTCGGGCGGGGAGAAATTCGGCAGTTGTTTCAATCCCAACGCCGCCCTATCCCTAAAGCAGATAGCGTTACAGATGAAATTGTCGATGCGGTTAAAGAATTATCCCAAAATCGGATTGGCGCATTGATAATTATGGAGACCAATGGCACCATTGACGAGCGAGATTTTTCTGTACCAGGGGTACAGTTAAATGCTGAACTGTCTAAAGAACTGCTGCAAACCATCTTCCAGACGACGACGTTACTCCATGATGGGGCAGTATTAATTCGGGGATCTCGCGTCGCCGCAGCGGGTGTGATTTTACCCCTGTCAGAGCGAACGGCTTCACGACAACTTGGCACGCGCCATCGAGCCGCTATGGGAATTACTGAGCGAGTCGAAAATTGCCTTTGTATTGTTGTATCCGAAGAAACGGGTTCTATCTCATTGGCAGAACGCGGCGGACTAAACCGACCCTTAACCAGTAGTAAACTCAAAGAACTGTTAGAGGCTCGATTTTCAACGGCTGTTGACCGTGAGGCAGTTGCCCCCGGTTTACGCAGTTTAGGTCGCCAAGTTAAGTCTCAGGGACGGCTACTCATTTCGCGTTTGCTACGTCTGCCGTCATCGACTTCTCGAAAAAAGAAATGATTATTATTATACAACTATTATGCAAACGATACTAAAAGAATTACCAAGCGATCTCGACCAGGAACGTCTACCCAAACATGTGGCGGTGATTATGGATGGCAATGGTCGTTGGGCAAAACGCCGAGGTATTCCTCGGATTATGGGTCATCGCCGAGGCGTAGACACATTAAAACAGTTGTTGCGCTGTTGTGATGATTGGGGTATCCAAGCCCTGACTGCTTATGCCTTTTCTACCGAAAATTGGGGACGTCCTATCGAAGAAGTTGAGTTTTTGATGACGCTGTTTGAGCGGGTGTTAATTCGAGAACTCAAAGAGATGATGGAGGAGAATGTACGCATTCAGTTTGTGGGGAATTTAACGGCATTACCGCAATCCCTGCAAAACCAGATTGAACGGGCAATGACTCAAACCCAAAATAATACCGGGATTCAATTTACCGTTGCCACCAATTACGGTGGACGGGAAGAGATTTTACAGGCTTGTCGGGCAATTGCCACCCAGGTTCAACACGGTCAGCTTCAACCGGATGATATTGACGAAGCGCTGTTTTCTCGCCATCTTTATACTGCCAATATCGGTGATCCTGATTTGCTAATCCGCACTAGTGGAGAGATGCGTTTGTCCAATTTTCTCCTCTGGCAAATGGCTTATGCTGAATTTTATATTACGGACGCTTTTTGGCCCGATTTTGACCGCGAAGCGTTTCATCAAGCTTTAATTGCTTATCAGAAACGAGAGCGACGGTTTGGAAAGGTTTGAGTGTTGAGTTTTGAGTTCAGAACTCAAGCCTTGAAACTAATGATTTTAAGCGAACCTCATCGGGAAATACCTGAAGACAATAATTGTGAGAAATTTATCAATTTCCAAGATAGAATTGAACAATGTTTTAAATTTGTAAATTATGTTTGAATTTTCAAATAGTGAAAAAAAACAGAAATTTGAGCAACTGTTTGGCATAACAGTTTTGATTGTTTCCATAGCTGCACTATATGCATTCGGTGTATTGGGTGTAGGACGTGGAACAGGGACAAGACTTTCAGATTTCCGTTGGTTTTACACGGCGGGTCAACTCTTATTGAATGGTCAAAACCCTTATGATCTTGAAATATTTTCAAGTGCATTTCAGGAGTTGACAGGCAAAGCGAGCAATTTGGCTCTGGCTTATCCACCACAATTCACACCTTTGTGTATGCTATTTGCGCTGTTCGACTATGGGAGCGCACGCATGGTGATTACATTGCTGAATATCTTAGCCGTAAGTTGTCTGGCTTTCTTGACAATGCGACTGGTAACTGATGCAGAGTCCCCTAGACCAGCGAGTTTTAAGCCAGTAACGCGATGGCTAATCCCAGCCTTGATTTTAGGTAATCCTTTCACCACGCATTTGGTATGGCTGGGTCAAGTAACATTAATAGCTGGTGCTTTAATGGTTGGAGGTTGGTATTTTGCCAGACGGAACAAGCCTGTTTTAGCGGGTTTGCTGTTAGGATGTGCTAGTTTTAAGCCCCAGTTATTTATATTACCAGCGTTGTGGCTATTATTAGATGGCCAATGGGAAATTTTAGCGGTTACAGCGATAACCGCGTTGATTTTGGCGTCATACTCTTTGTTAATCTTGGGACCAATTTCTGCAATTCAAGATTGGCTAAATATTGTATCTATATATCAATCAGCTCCAGCCAACACACTGGGATCTCAGGAGGTAACAGGTTTACCTAGCGCTCTGGCTTCTGTAGGATTGAATATGCCAGACGCTTTTGTATTGATGCTCGGAGCCGTTGCGCTCACGTTTTTATTTTGGTTGGGTCAGTCTAGATTTTGCTCTGATGATATTCTGGGAATATTGATATCGATTCAAATTGGTTTGGTTTACGCACATAATGCTGAAATTGTTTTATTAGCTCCAGTAATCAGTAGTCTTTGGTTACACATAGCGCATCGTAAAAAGTTATTAGCTATAGCGATTATAACAATGCCACTCATGTTTTTCCCTCAACGATTTATACGTCCTCTGAATATGCCGATATTAAACCATTGGCGAGCATTCCTGATTCTTTTTGCATTCATTTCATTAGTTTTTTTGAGTTGGCAACAAAAAAATAGTTTGGATAGAAAAATAATTAGCTCCAAATAAGAGACTAATGGCGATTAGAAGCTAGTGGGTGAAGAGGATGCTCACCCAGTCGCGCAGGATTTTTGAGACAGCACTTGTATTCTCTTAAGGACCAGAGAAAACTGCTGCTTCTATATCTTCGCGACTGAGGGAATACTTGAAAGAACGCATAATGTCCCGTTGTCCTTCCGCTGCATTAATGTAACGCACAGCTAATTCCTCAACTTCCAGACAGAGTTCGGCTTGCCAATTTAATCGTTCCACGCGCCAGCAATTGAGTTCGTTGCTATCTTGTTGACATCCTTGAGAACGGAGCCATTTTTCGATTTCAGGAAGGGGATGGTTATAGAGAGGAGTGTCAGATGAAGGAAGTACCATAGAAGTCTTCATAGATTGAGGGATGGAACAAAAACAGGGATTGATGGTGGATTAGATGGGGAGAAAAGTTGGTTAGAAGGGGGATATCGAGGGATTCGCTGTAGTTGACTTAGGGGTGGCGTGGTGACTCGACTAGATAGAGATATCCCAGAAACTTGAAAGGCATTGTCTCCTCGGGTTAAGCCAATCACAATTGCCAGTACCAAGCATCCCACGAAAGTTATCCCCAAAATAAATAGGGCAAATAACTCGCCAGGGGAGAGGGGACGATCTGTGGGGTCAAGGTAAGCTGAGGATGAATGATCAACTCGCGATCGCACAACGGGACGGTTCAATCCGGGTGGAGGTTGAATGACGTTGACACGAGAATAGCGAATAGTTTGATCATACAGGATTCGCCGTTCTGGATTACTCAGAGTCGCGTAGGCTTCATTAAGCTGTTGGAACTTCGTCTTGGCGGTTTCCTTTGGTAAGTCGGTGGTATCGGGATGGTAACGTTTACTCAGTTCCCGATAGGCACGACGGATATCTAGAGCAGATGCGCTAGGGTGTACCCCCAGAATCCCATAATAGGTTATGGATTGTAGCTCTTTACTCGTCCTAGTCTTCTGTTTTACCCAGTCTTGAGCCATCCTAGCTGGTATAACAAACGGTCTTTAACATTTTAAACATTTTACGCGATCGCTCTCGGTTGGTGAGCCGATAAGGAAAATTCTGCTCGTAGTAGGGGCTTTAGCCAAAGACCAAGCCTGGGTAAAAGAGTTCACCGAACTTGACCAACAAACTTGGGGTCAGGGCGGGTTTATTGAATTGAGGGGTTTCTGGCAACAGGTAACGGTAAAACCCGCCCCTACGAGTCAATTTGTTTTTTCTGTATCTTGGCTGAATTGTCAAATAAAGCGGTAATAAAACCAAGATATAATTTGTGTGATTAGCTTCGCGCTTTGCCGAAGGCAATCGCGCTTTCTACTGTCCTTATCTGAAAGTGCTGCTGTAGAGCCTATCTTGCTGGCACATTTTCCCAGGGGAAAAACTATACCATAAAATCGTGCGATCGCCTGCTGAAACGGCAATTCTATCAGGGGTGATAAGAAACCTGGAAGAAATGGGTACACTTAATCTAATCTGCGCTAGTCGCACGAAAGCCTCCCCCCAGTCAGCAGGTTGTTATCAATGAATACTGTTTTAGTTGTAGAAGATTCTTTCAGCCAGCGGGAATGCGTTTCTCAACAGTTAACCTGGAGTGGGTGGAATGTCATTCAAGCCCGTGATGGTGTAGAAGCACTCCAAAAAATTCAGAGCAATTCTCCCGATTTAGTGCTATTGGATCTGCTGATTCCCCGGATTGATGGCTACAGAGTTTGTCGCCTAATTAAGGCAAATCCCCACACCCAAAATATTCCAGTGGTTCTTTTAACTGGAAAAGGACAGCGTTTAGCCCTTTCCTACGGTATTAAACACGCTGAGGCTTATGTCGGTAAACCTTGGCAACCGAGAGAATTGCTAGATACCCTGAAACGAGTTTTACTAGATACGAAAAAAGAACCACAAATGGCTTCGGCTGATACGTGGACAGATTATGGTATTCTTATTTTCAAGATTATTCAACTCTATGAATGCCGCGTCCAACCTTGGACAGAGTATGGCTCCCCAATTATTAAACTTTATGAGAAGGCGTTAGCGGCTTTTGAAAAAGCTTTGACAATTTCACCTAATCACTTACAGGCTAACCATTATCGCTTAACGGTTGAGAAAAAGTGGAGTAGTTTACGGGAAAAATTAGAACAGTCTCAAACCTGTAAGGTTTGTCAGTATTATCATGGCAAAGATGGAATTAACTGTGCTGTTTATCCCTGGGGACGTCCGGGAGAATTTTGTCTAGATTGGGAGTTAATTTAAGTCGTCATTGGTCATTGGTCATTGGTCATTGGTTATTGGTCATTGGTCATTGGTCATTGGTCATTGGTCATTGGTCATTGGTCATTGGTCTATGGAAAAAGTGGCAATTATTTCGGATATTCACGGAAATCTGCCTGGATTACAAGCAGCTATGGCAGATATTGAAGCTTGCGGCTGCAATCAAATTGTCTGTTTAGGTGATTTAGTCGATGGCGGCGATTACAATAGTGAAGTCGTTCAAGTCATTAGAGATAATCATATTACTTGTGTTCGGGGGAATCATGATGAATATAACGATTTAAACTTGCCGAATGATATACAATATTTTCTCGATACTCTTCCAATTGAGATAGTAGAATTAGATGTGGTTTACACCCATGTCTCTCCCCGAATCAAGAAGCATAAAATTGATCATCCAGTTGAAGCCTGGAATGTTTTTGATGAAACCAATTATCGGCTTTGCTTTGTTGGTCACGTTCATCTGCCTTTGATATTTGGTGAACGATGTGATGAATTTGGCTCATCGACTGCCTATGATTTTGACTATGAACAACCCTTGTATTTGGATGATCAAGACCGATATGTTATCTCAGTAGGTTCTCTCGGCTATGGTCGTGATATTGTGCCAAAGCTACGATATGCAATTTATAACAAAACTGAAAATTCTATTGAGTTCAGAGCGGTTGAGGGAGAAATCCTATCTTTTCAAAGGATGTAGATTGTTTAGGCTGGTGGGCTCTTGCGAAGTCGAGTGGGCTCTTGCGAAGTGGAAACCCACGATGGCGGCGTGACACAGCTAAAATTGTGGAATAGATTTTACCATTGAATCGGGCGCAAGTCTTTGCGCCCCTACGGTTTCGGGTCTCCCATTCTAATTCATCAATTAAGGTGTGCCACGCCACTACTGGACTGACACAGCTAAAATGGTGGGATAGATTTATGGTTAAATCGGGCGCACGTCGGTGCGCCCCTACAATTCTAATCTACCATTTTAGGTGTGCCACGACACTACGGCTGTCATGCATTTAAATTGGGAATGGCTAGCGAGCAAGATGCTCGCACTACGGCAAGGATTTTGCAATTATTGACATTATGGGTTAAATCCAAACAGCTTAACGTATCACGGGCTATAACTAACAGTGACCCGTCCGATTCCCCTAAACTTCTGATAATAAGTTTGACTTACTTTATCCCCTTGATCCGAAAGCCAATCAATGCCAATCCCATTGCGACCCTCTTCTTTCCCTGAACTGTGAATATAATAGCCATCGCCTAACAAAAGACCCACATGATTAATCTTTTCCGGGGTACCAAAAAATACCAGATCCCCCGCTTGGGCTTCTGCTAGGGGAATGGATTCAGTAAACGCCTGCTGCTGATAAGAATCTCTCGGTAACCAAATTCCCGACGCCACAAACGCTGCTTGCATTAATCCTGAACAATCATAATTGGGTCCCACGGTTCCCCCCCACAGGTAATAATTCGGCTGCTGCATGGCTTTTTGGGTAAACGCTATCACCTCTGGGAGTCGGTCTTGGATTTGAGGACCAGAGAGTGCGATCGCATGATAAGGTTGAGAGGCGATTTCCAGTTGGCTGATATCCTCGACTCGTAACCAAGCCTGATATCCATCCTCACATAACTGCACCTCTACCGCTTGTTCCCTGGCTGTGGATAATAAGGGGTGTAAATGGCGTCCAGCCGCTGCTTGAGTGGCTAAACTCGCACAGGCGGGAGAATCATAGAGGTCTAAATTAACACGGCAGATGTACTCACCATGTTTTAATGCAGATAATTCTTGCAGTACCACCATATTGGTAAGCGTTGACATCACTTGTTGAGAGCAAATTATGACATTCTTTCGTAAGGACGACCAACTGGAAAAAATTGGTACAGAGATTCTCGACGCTGCTTGGTTAGAGTTTCCTGGACTCACCCGCAATCAAATCGCTCTCACCTGGATTGTCTATGATCCCCCCATCCCCGTAAATACTGGGGGGGCGCTTTCGGCGGATGAATTTTGGAAGTATCCCGTCCGAGGCTTTAGTTATCGGGGGGTTGAGCGAATTTATCCAGCGGATTTGGTTGCCCTATTTTATCTGGTAGCTATCCAAGAATGGTTAGAAACCTCTATGGTAGGAGAATCCGATGAACTGGAACGGGCAATTCGGGCGATGATTGTTGACGCTAGCCATGATGCTTTAAGTTTAGTCGTCGATGTCTTAAGTGGGACAACCAGTGGTCCTGAGTTAACCCCTGGTCCCTTTGAAACCTGGAAACTCCAACGGAATATCGTTAATCGTTACTTTCAATCCCTCGGTTGGCAAGACTTAGAGTCGATTAACGTCAATCAAAAAACCTGGAGTGATGGACCTTATGGTCGGGAACGGCTATTTATGGGAACCTTGATGGAAAATCGGAATATGCTAACAACTAATGCCACAGCACGGCTACTCCATAGTATTGTGGGTGGCGTAGCGGTGTCTTCCGTGCGATCGCAGTTGATGATGAGTCTGCTAAAACACAGCCTAAATTCAGCTGATGTCCACGATAATAATCATCAGATTACCGGATTCTTAGGCGGTGGTCTTCCGCCAGAGGCTCAGTTATGGTCTAAATCCGGCTGTTCCACCCAAGTGCGCCATGATGCGGCTTACATCGAGATCCCATCGATATTACCGTATCTTCTGGTTGTATTCACGGAAAGCAAAACTTATAGTCAAAATCAAGACCTTCTCCCTTTTATTTCTCAAAAGGTCGTAAACGCAATGAGTATATTGACTTAGTGGCTAGGAAACGGCAATCCTAGACAATAATAAGCAAATCGGTTTTGCTGATTTCAATCTTTACATCTTTTGTCGAGGAGTGACCTTGAAACATAATCTTTTACGCTCCGTTACTTACGGCGTCGGTCTAGGGGTAGTCACCATGGGGAACCATCCCTTACCTGTTCACGCTCAAGTATCCAGTCCAGGGGAATCATTGACTCACCTGGAATCCATTGCGGCTGAGATACGCACCGAAGGAACGGCTGAACCCGCTAATGCTTGGGTTAACCGATTGAACGGTGATCCCGCACTGACTCAGGATGCAGTTAATCTCCCGGCTGAGTCTTCATTACCAGAAGTCACACCGATACCCAGTGCTACGGTAGACTCACCAACGCCCTCCGTGTCCTGGAGTAAAGGACTCACTGGCAATTCAGCCACGACCCAGAGTTCAGTGAATCCAACCCTTGCAGACTCTCCAGCCTCACTCCTAAAGCGTATCAGTCCAGAGGATGCGATCGCGACTCAATCTGTCCCCGAATCCCTGAACTCCTCGGCTGATGCGCTCACCCTACAGCCGACTCAGGACGAAGAAATCGTGTTGAATGAGTCCCGGACTCTCGCTCAAACCGACCTCGATATCCGCCGAGGAACTCTCGGCGTTCCTAACTATTTTGGAATTGGTATCAACATTGGTTTAACCGAAGAGAATGATGTCACTGATGCTGACGATGGGGGTGAGACGGCTTTAGGGGATGCTGGTTTTGTGATCAATGGCAAAATTGGTTTGTCTCGTAATCTATCCCTGCGACCTGGTGTAATTATTGGCGATGATGCACTCTTTATGGTTCCCTTGACTTACGACTTTCTCATTCCCCGTGTTGATCCCTTTGAACCTGTGCGTTTCGCCCCGTTTTTAGGTGGGGGTGTCGCCTTGTCAACGGATAGCGATAACAATATCGGATTTTTACTCACTGGGGGTGTGGATGTACCCTTGTCGCGTTCCTTTGTCGCCAACGGATCAATTAATATTGGTTTTATCGAAGATCAGACCGATATTGGGATTATCCTTGGCGTCGGTTACACATTTCCTGATTTCTAGTTCCTAGCCAATTTTTATCTGTAGGGGCGACCCGCTGATCTAAACAGGACTTACGCACAAACGCCACATATAGTAGGGGCACGGCATTGCCCATTGGTGTCAACTTAACCAGAAGAAGCCCAGATTTCTTTTGAGCGAGCGGCATTGTCTCGATGCCGCTTGCGCTCAGTTTTGACTAAACCTAAGAGCTTGTAATGATCAACCAAATAACT